>JANNAM010000114.1:0-75359 GCA_031384415.1 Bacteroidota bacterium | reverse complement strand
ATAGTTGAAAATTAAATTGTAACAAGTATAAAAAATTAGCACATCAGCTGATTAGCAAATTATCTAATTAACATGTTGTATCACTTTTTTAAATGGTTAGCAGGCGAGGGAGTTAAATTTCCCGGCAGCGGATTGTGGCAGTTCACCACCTTCCGTGTTATGCTGGCTATTATTTTAAGCTTGCTGATAACAACATTGGTAGGGAAAAAAATAATCAGATACCTGCAGAAAAAACAACTGGGGGAAAGTGTAAGGGATTTGGGACTGGCGGGAGAAAAAGAAAAGAAGGGCACACCAACCATGGGTGGCATCATTATCATTCTTGGTATTTTAATACCAACACTCCTGCTTGCCAACCTGGAGAAAGTGTATGTACGCCTGATGATATTATGCACAATCTGGCTGGGCGCAATTGGTTTTATAGATGATTATTTAAAAATAAGGGCAAAGCAAAAAGCACTTGCAAAAGGCGAAGCATACAAAAAGAGTGACAGCGATGGACTGGCAGGAAGGTTTAAAATTTTTGGTCAGGTAATGCTGGGCATCATTGTGGGAGCTACATTGTACTTTAACCAGAGTGTAGTTGTAAAAAGAGAAGTTCCTATGCAGGCTGGGATGGATTCATTGCGTCTTGGGCCTAAAGAAAAAACTACAAAAGCCGGTTTTGATACAGTAGTAATTGATGGTAAGGAGCATGTTTTTGTTTCAGTAAAAACACCTATCACTACAATACCTTTTGTAAAGGGGCATGAATTTAATTATGCAAAATTATTGCCATCAGGTTGGAGAGACTATACTTACATCCTCTACATCATCATCGTAATATTTATTGTTACAGCGGTAAGCAACGGCGCCAATATAACCGATGGATTGGATGGACTTGCCACAGGTGTCAGTGCCATTATCGGAATTTGTTTGGGCATTTTTGCTTACGTAAGTGGCAATATAAAATTTGCCGAGTACCTCAATATCATGTACATACCAAACTTAAGTGAGTTGTCCATTTTTATTGCAGCATTTGTTGGGGCATGCATCGGCTTCCTTTGGTACAATTCTTACCCGGCACAGGTTTTTATGGGTGATACCGGCAGCCTTGCATTGGGTGGTATCATTGCGGCGCTTGCAATTATTGTCCGTAAAGAATTACTGATTCCCATTTTCTGCATTGTGTTTTTGATAGAGAATTTAAGTGTGATGATACAGGTTGGATATTTCAAATACAGCAAACGAAAATATGGCGAGGGCCGGAGGATATTTTTAATGAGCCCCCTGCATCATCATTACCAGAAGCTGGGTTATCATGAAAGTAAAATAGCAGTTCGCTTTTGGATTGTAACAATATTAAGTGTGGTACTGGCAATTGCAACGCTGAAGCTGAGATAAAGATGTTATTGGAAAACCGCAAACTTGAACCTGACGAAAGTTTGGTTCATTCATTCCAATTGTGAAGAAATCCGTAGTTGTGAAGAACAAAAATGAAGAATGCGGCCCGTTAAATTCTATGCTGTTGAAGAACCATTTTTAATGAATATGTCCTGGTTGAAATATTCATTGAACAAAAAGTGAATAAATCCTATGCTGCTGAAGAGCCAACTTTTTATAAAAAAAGTATGACAGAGATATGAGTGATGTTAAAAAAATAAAAGATGCTGTAAAGCCCCTCCACGGGAGGGGTTTGGGGAGGCCAAGATTAGTCATACTGGGTGCAGGCGAAAGCGGGATTGGCGCTGCATTGCTGGCCAGGCAACAGGGCTATGATGTTTTTGTAAGTGATGGAGGTGCCATAAAAGAGAATTATAAAGCAGAATTGCAACTGGGAAAAATTGATTTTGAAGAATCACAGCATACGGAAGAAAAAATATTAAATGCCGATGAAGTGATGAAAAGCCCCGGCATACCTGAAAAAAATGAACTGGTTAAAAAAATCAGGGCAAAAGGTATTCCCATCATCAGCGAAATAGAACTGGCTTACCGCTACAAAGGCGATAGCAAGATAATTGCTATCACCGGCAGCAACGGTAAAACAACTACCACAGCATTAACCTATCACATTTGCAAACATGGCGGAAGCGATTGTGCAATGGTTGGAAATATTGGTTATTCATTTGCTAAACAGGTGGCCGAAAATCCAAAGCCTTTGTATGTAGCAGAAATAAGTTCTTTTCAACTGGATGATATAAAAACGTTCAGGCCCGATGTGGCAGTATTAACCAATATCACCGAAGACCATCTTGACAGGTATGAATATAAAATGCAGAACTATGTTGACAGCAAATTCCGCATTGCACAAAATCAAACAGCAAACGATGTATTCATCTATTGCATGGATGATGAAGTAACCATGAAAAACATTACTAACTATCCCATTAAATCATCACTAGCCCCATTTACCATGAGTAACCAACTGCCACAAGGTGCATACCTGGCCAACGCCAAAATGCATTTGAAATGGAAAAACGAAGAAATGAAAATGAGTATCGAAGATTTTGCATTAAAAGGAAAACACAATCAATACAACAGTATGGCAGCAAGTTTAGCATCCACAGCCGTGGACATTAAAAAAGACAAAATCAGGGAAGCCCTGCAAACCTTTGAAAGCCTGGAGCACCGTATGGAACCAGTAATGACAATTAAAGGAGTAGAATTTATCAATGACAGCAAAGCAACCAATATAAACAGCACCTGGTTTGCTTTGGAAAGCATGGAAAAACCAACCATCCTCATACTCGGCGGTGTTGATAAAGGCAATGATTATTTTTTATTAAAAGAACTGGTGAAAGAAAAAGTAAAAGCCATTGTGTGCATGGGTATTGACAATCTTAAAATTCATGAAGCATTTGGCGATATAGTTTCTCTGATAGTTAACACATCAACAGCCCAGGAAGCTGTGCAGGCAGCATTTCATTTTGCCAGCAAAGGCGATGTAGTATTGCTAAGTCCTGCATGCGCAAGTTTTGATTTGTTTAAAAACTATGAAGACAGGGGAAAACAATTTAAACAGGCGGTTAAGGAATTATAGCTAAGAGTATAAAAGAGAAAAGAAGCAAAAATGAAAGACTCTTTTTCTCTTTTCAACCCTTAGCCAAAAAAATAAAATGTCCGAACAAATAAATATAAAACAATTCTTCACTCCATCACTCAGTGGTGTAAGCAATAACCTTGTCAGCAAAACAAAAGGCGACAAAGTTATCTGGGGAATCGTTGTCATTCTTACCCTGATAAGTTTGCTGGTAGTTTACAGCAGCACTGGTTCGCTTGCATATAAATACAGCAAGAGTACCGAGAGTTATTTGTTTAAGCAGTTTGCCTTTATCATCATGGGTGTGATGGTTATTTATTTTGCACACAGGGTAAACTATACTTTTTATTCAAGGCTGGCAAGGCTGCTGTTTTTAATCTCTATTCCATTATTGATTTACACTTTCTTTTTTGGCGCTAAAATAAATGACGGCAGCCGCTGGATTAAACTGCCTGTCATCAACATGACTTTCCAGTCTTCCGATTTTGCAAAGCTTGCGCTTTTTATGTATCTCAGCCGTCAGCTGAGCCGCAAACAAAATGTAATCAAAGATTTTAAAAAAGGTTTCCTGCCAATTGTAATTCCTGTTTTTATTATTTGTCTGCTGATAGCGCCTGCAAATTTATCAACAGCAATATTAATTGCAGCCACTAGCTTTATGCTCATGTTTATTGGCAGGGTAAGTACTAAGCATATTATATTAACTGCCGGCATTGCATTAATTCCTGTTGCCGTTTTATTTACCGTTGCTGTAAGCAGCTATGATAAAAACACACAGAAATCAAAAGAACTTCCATCTGTTTTTTCTGTAGGCCGTGTACCAACATGGATCAGCCGCATCCAAACTTTCGTGTACGGCAGCGGCCAGGAAGTAAATGAAAAATTATACCAGGTAACCCAGGCAAAAATTGCCATAGCCAATGGAAGCTGGTTTGGCCGGGGGCCGGGCAATAGCCAGCAACGTAATTTTTTACCACACAGCTACAGCGATTTTATTTATGCAATTATAATAGAAGAATATGGTTTGGTTGGTGCGGCATTCATGGTTTTTATTTACCTGTTGTTTTTGTACCGATGCATCAGGCTGTATCGAAAATGTCCATTCGCATTTGGAGCATTTTTGGCGCTGGCGCTCAGTTTTACGCTGGTCATTCAGGCGCTGGCAAATATGGGAGTAGCGGTAAATGCATTTCCAAACACAGGTGTTACGTTGCCATTAGTGAGTATGGGAGGAAGCAGTTTTCTATTCACCTGCTTATCTATTGGTATCATTTTAAGTGTGGCAAGAAACGTAGAGCAACTGGAAGGAAAAGAACAAGTGGTTGTTGAATAATTTTTAGTGAGCATTTGTACATAACCAAACATCGTTGTGTCACTCACTTCAACAGTTGAGATACTATTGAACACATCGGAAAGTAAAATTGAATTTGAACTGTACAATAAATGAACGACGATAAAAATTTGGAAGCTGCTACGGTTCCCCCTTCAGGGGGCGTAGGGGGCATCATCATAGCAGGAGGCGGTACAGGCGGGCATATTTTTCCGGCAATTGCAATTGCTAATGCAATAAAAAAAATGCAACCGCAAGCAGAAATATTATTTGTTGGTGCCAAAGGAAAAATGGAAATGGAAAAAGTGCCGCAGGCAGGTTATAAAATTGAAGGTTTGGACATAGCTGGATTCAACAGGAGTTCTTTGATAAAAAATATTGGCTTGCCTTTTAAACTTGTAAAAAGTTTTTTGCAGGTAAAAAAGATATTTAAATCTTTTCAGCCGGTTGCTGTGATTGGCGTAGGTGGTTATTCCAGTTTTCCTGTGCTGCGTTATGCACAATCAAAAGGGATAAAAACTTTTATACATGAGAGCAATTCTTTCGCAGGAAAAAGCAATATTATGTTGGGGAAGAATGCGACTAAAATTTTTGTTGCCAGCGATGGAATGGAAAGGTTTTTTCCGGCAGCAAAAATTATGGTTACGGGCAATCCGGTAAGAGCTGCTATTTCGCAAAGCACTGTTACAAGAGAAGAAGGAATAAAATTCTTTGGATTGAATCCGGCAAAGAAAACCATTCTTTCTGTTGGCGGAAGCCTGGGTGCAAAAAGTATCAATGAAGCAATTGATAAAAATATAGAAGAGTTTCAAAAAAATGATTTGCAGCTCATCTGGCAAACCGGTAAACCTTATGCAGCTAAAGCAAAAGAAAGAGCGCCGGGAAAAAGTAATGTTTGGGCAAATGATTTTATCACCCGGATGGAATATGCTTATGCAGCGGGAGATGTGGTAATCAGCAGGAGCGGCGCCATGGCAATTGCAGAATTGGGTGTGATGAAAAAGCCGGCAGTATTCGTACCGTTTCCTTTTGCGGCGGAAGATCATCAAACAGTTAATGCACAAAATTTAGTTAATAAAAATGCAGGGCTGATGATAAAAGACAACGAAGCGTTAGATAAGTTGGTGGCAACCATTATTGGTTTATCAAAGGATGAACAAAAACAAAATGAATTGAAAACAAACATCAGCAAACTGGGAATAGCCAATGCAGATGAAATTATAGCTAAAGAAATTTTGAAAGCAATTTCGGGGGAATAAAATGATAAAAGATGTAAATGAAATTGTAGTGTCGTTGAATAACTCCCCTTCAGGGGATGGAGGACGAATATACTTTATCGGAATTGGCGGAATTGGTATGAGTGCATTGGCAAGATATTTTAATGCTAAAGGTGTAGCAGTGAGTGGTTATGATAAAACAGAAACAGTTTTAACAAAACAACTGGAAGCAGAAGGAATAAAAGTTCATTACGAAGATAATATTGAGTTCATTGACAAAAGTGCAGCGTTAATTGTTTATACCCCGGCGGTTCCCAAAGGCCATAAAGAGTTAAACTATTACCAGCAAAATAATTACACTGTTGTAAAACGCAGCGATGTGCTGGGTGCCATAACAAACAGTTCTTTTAATATCTGTGTGGCAGGCACACATGGTAAAACAACTACCAGCACAATGGTGGCACATATATTAAGAGACACTGGTTATGGATGCAATGCTTTTCTGGGCGGCATTGCAGTTAACTATAACAGCAATTTTTGGTCGCAGACCCCTGTGGGGCCAACCGATAAAAATGTTTGTGTGGTGGAAGCTGATGAATACGACAGAAGTTTTTTGAAATTAAGTCCTGATGTTGCCATCATTACTGCAATGGATCCTGACCATCTGGATATTTACGGCACAGCAGAAAATGTAGAGCAGGCGTTTATTGATTTTTCTGCCAAAGTAAAACCGGGAGGTTTATTGCTTAGCAAATTTGGTTTAAAACGAACGGATGAATTAAAAGCAGCCAGGCATTTAACCTACCATTTGCAAAATGAAAATGCTGATGTGTATGCGGCTAATATCAAAATGGACAATGGGAGCTACCAGTTTGATGTGATTGCGAAAGACAAGAAACTAAATGATGTGGTATTGAATATGGGGGGTATGCACAATATTGAAAATGTAATTGCTGCCATCGCTGTTGCACAACAATTAAAAATTGACAATGAAAAAATTAAGGCAGCAGTAAGTTCTTTTAAAGGAGTGAAAAGAAGGTTTGAGTATATCATAAAAAATGAAAAGCAAATTTTCATTGACGATTATGCTCATCACCCCGATGAATTAAAAGCTTTGCTAAGTGGTGCAAAGAATTTATTCCCCGGTAAAAAATGTACGGTGATCTTTCAACCACACTTGTACAGCCGGACAAAAGATTTTGCAGACGGCTTCGCAGAAAGCCTGGATATAGCGGATGAAATTATTCTCTTACCTATTTACCCGGCAAGAGAATTACCGATGGAAGGAGTAAACAGTGAAATGATCTTGAATAAAATGAAGAATAACAAAAAAAGAGTTTTAAATAAAGAAGCATTATTGGATTGGATAAAGGATAATAAAACAGAATTATTGATTACAGCAGGTGCAGGAGACATTGACACATTGGTTGAACCAATAAAAAAGATATTGACAAACAATAATTAATTAAACAAAATCTTCTCCTTTTCCTCCCCTTCGGGGGAGATAGAGGGGGCCGCAATTGGAAAATAAAAAACGATACAGCATCAAAAATATTCTCATCACAACATTGTGGCTTGCCATTGGTGCAGGCACTGTTGTGTTGCTGGTGGCTGCTGTTCGTAAAAAAGATGCACAGCATTGTAAGAAGGTAGATATTAATATCAGGGGTGTGCAAAATAATTTCTTTATTGATGAAAAAGATATCCTGGATGCTGTTACAAATATTGCAAAAGGAAACCCGGTAGGAAAAACAATCGGTTCTTTCAACTTAAAGAAGATGGAAACCGAACTGGAAAAAAATATCTGGGTAAAAGATGCTGAGTTGTTCTTTGATAATAATGAAGTGCTGGCAATAAATGTGCTGGAAAGGGAACCCATTGCAAGAATATTTACAACCGGCGGCAGCACATTTTATATTGACCATTCAATATTAAGATTACCACTGAGTGAAAAATTTTCTGCAAGGCTGCCGGTGTTTACCAATTTTCCATCGGAGAGCATTATTCTTTCAAAAGAAGACAGCAGTTTATTGAATGATATAAAAAACATCAGCCTTGCCATACAAAAAGATTCTTTTCGCATGGCGATAATAGACCAGGTAGATATTACGCCACAAAGAACTTTTGAAATGATTCCTAAAATCGGTAATCAAACAATTTTGTTTGGCGATGCAGCAGAAGCGGAAGAAAAGTTTAACAAACTACAATTGTTTTACGAACAGGTAATGGCAAAGTCGGGATTGAATTATTACAGCACCATCAATGTTCAATACAAAGGCCAGGTAGTTGCAAAAAGAAGGGGAGCCGAGGATGTAACAGCTGATTCATTGAAAACATTACAGATAATGCAACTGATAGCTATCAATGCTGAAAAAGCTGCCAGCGATTCTCTGCAGACAATGATACAGGATAACAACAGCAACACTGCCGACAGCAGCATGATACAACAATCTATTCAAAGAGATGATAACAACGAACCATCCAATACCATTGAAAAACCTCAGCCACAGGAAGAAAAAAAGCATGAGCCCGTTTTAATTTCCGAAAAACCTGTTATCAACAGAACAGTAAAAAGAGTAAATCTAATTCCTCCGCAAAAACCAACACCTAACCTTTTAAAAACCGATGTAACAAAACCTAAAGCAACAATGCCAAATAAAAATGATTATTAACAAAGTTCATAGTTCATGGTTTATATTTCATAGCAATCCTATGAACGATAAATCTCACTCTATGAACCATCAACTATTAACCATTAACCAAATACACAAACACACAAAACAAATACAACTATGAGCTACGAACAACCCATTATTGTAGGCCTCGATATCGGCACTACAAAAATTGCAGCCATTGCAGGCCGCAAAAATGAATTCGGTAAGCTGGAAATACTTGGCTTTGGCCGGGCCAACAGCAACGGTGTTCAGCATGGCATGGTGCTCAACATTGACCAAACCATTAAAGCCATCCAGCAGGCATTGGAAAACTGTTATGCTTCCAATCCCAATCTTGCCATCAGCGAAGTTTATGTTGGCATTGCAGGCCATCATATAAAAAGTTTACAAACACGTGGCGATATTGTCCGGCAAAGTATTGAAGAAGAAATTATGCAGGAAGAAATTGACCGGCTGGTGGCCGATCAGTACCGTACTTATATTCCGGCAGGCGACCAGATCATTGATGTGATACCGCAGGAGTTTACAGTAGATAATTTTCAAAACATACCCAACCCGATTGGTTATAGCGGTGTAAAAGTGGGCGCCAATTTTCACATCATTACAGGCGATAAAAATGCAATAAGAAATATAAACCGAAGCGTTGAAAAGGCCGGACTTAAAACAAAAGACCTGGTACTGCAACCGCTTGCCTCTGCAGCCGCTGTTATGTGCGACCAGGATTTAGAAGCCGGAGTAGCCATCGTTGATATTGGCGGTGGTACTACCGACCTGGCAGTTTTTTATGAAGGAATTTTAAAACACACTGCTGTAATTCCTTTTGGTGGTGAGAACATCACCAATGATATTAAAACAGGATTGGGAGTTTTAAAAACACAAGCTGAGCAAATGAAAGTACAGTTTGGAAGTGCACTGGCCGATGAAGCAAAAACAAATGCCTTCATTACAATTCCTGGTTTGCGGGGAATGCCTGCAAAGGAAATTTCGATGAAGAATTTAGCAGGTATCATCCAGGCAAGGATGAGTGAGATTATGGATTTTGTTACTTATCATTTAAAGCAGGTTGGTTTGGATAACCGTATGCTGAACGGTGGTGTAATATTAACCGGTGGTGGTTCTCAACTGAAACATTTAATTCAGTTAACAGAGTATGTTACCGGGTTGAATGCAAGGATAGGTTATCCTAATGAGCATTTAGCCGGCGGGCATATCGATGAACTGGCTAAGCCAATGTATTCAACCTGTATTGGTTTAATATTAAAAGGCTACAATGATTATGAAAACAAAAACAAACAGTTTGAAGAAACCTTCAGAAGGATTGCAGTGCCCGAAGGCTTGCAGCAACAACCTGTTGACGAAACACTGGATGTGGAAGCAGAAGTAAAACCTGTAAAAGTGAAGCAACGCAAAACACTAAAAGGTTTTATGGATTCATTCAAAGACGGACTCATTGATTTGTTTAAGGAAGAGGAGGATGCAAAGTTGTAGCCCCCTCCGCCCCCTAAAGGGGGAACTTTTGAACAGCACAATAAATTAAAAGTTCTTTTAAATATTCAGAGTCTGCAAAGCCCCTCCTTTGGAGGGGTTTGGGGAGGCGAAGTTCTTACAATAACCCATTAATCAAGTACAATACATTTTTCTTTCTTACTAATTGAAAAAGGCTGTTGTACAAATTCTAACTGCTTTTAAATACTCTTAGGAGAATTTAGGGGCACCAAAACAAACAACTATGATACATTTTGATTTGCCAAAAGAACAATCCTCCATCATTAAAGTGATTGGAGTGGGCGGCGGCGGTAGCAATGCCGTTAACCACATGTTTTCGCAAAATATCGAAGGCGTAAACTTTATCATTTGCAATACCGATGCACAGGCTATTGCTCAAAGTAAAGTGCCCAACAAAATTCAACTGGGGCCGCATTTAACGCAGGGCCTTGGCGCAGGCGCCAATCCTGCCATTGGCCGCCAGGCAACAGAAGAAAGCCTGGAAGAAATAAAACGGATACTGGAAGTGAATACCAAAATGGCATTCATTACTGCAGGCATGGGCGGGGGCACGGGCACCGGTGGCGCACCAATTCTTGCAAAGATTTGTAAAGACCTTGGCATATTAACCGTTGGCATTGTTACTACGCCATTTGCTTATGAAGGCAAGAAAAGAATTGCACAGGCTGAAGAAGGTGTGATGTTGCTAAAAAATCATGTGGACACTTTACTGGTTATCAGCAACGATAAACTACGCCATCAGTTTGGAAATTTAAAAATGAAAGAAGCATTTGCCAAAGCTGATAATGTGCTGGCAACAGCTGCAAAATGTATTACTGACGTAATTAACAGCACCGGCCAAATTAACGTTGACTTTGCAGATGTGTGCACAGTGATGAGTAATGGAGGCGTTGCTATTTTAGGAAGTGCATCGGCAGAAGGAGAGAACAGGGCTCAAAAAGCAATTGAAGATGCATTGAATTCGCCGCTGCTGAACGACAATGATATCCGTGGTGCAAAATGGATTTTAATAAATATCAATTCTTCTGAAGGAGAACATGAATTTACCATGGATGAAGTGGAAGTGATACAGAATTATTTATTAAGCAACGCCGGGGAGGATACTGATGTGATACTTGGTTTGGGTTACGACAGTAATTTGGGCGCTGCCATTGGCATCACTTTAATAGCAACCGGTTTTGAACACAAAGATCCGTTTGCAAAATCAACTCCGGTTAAAGAAGAAAAGAAAGATGAGAAAATTGTGGTGGTGCTGGAGATGCCTTCAAAAGAAAATAAACAACCTGTAAAAGCAGCAATGCCGGAACCTGTAGCTGTTGCATTTGATGAAAAAGAAGAAGAAAAAGCCATTGCCGAAATAATGGAAACACCGGTTGTGATGACAATGGAAGAAGAACTGATGCCTACATTAGTGGTGGAGGAGGAAGAAATAAAAGTAGAAATACTTAGTAAAACTACTGGGGAAAAAATTGAGGAAGAAAAACTGATTTATGAAATATCTTCGGCCGCAAATCAGGTTCCTTTAATAGAATTTGAAATACCAAAACCAGAAGTACCATTAGAAAAAGCAAGTGCCAAAACCAGCGAAACCCCCGTTGTTTCAATTGAACATAAAGTAGCTAGCAATAATCTCCCATCGTCTGGGGGGTATTTGGCGAAGCCTTCACAAATTTATGTGGAGGAAAAGCCGGAACTGGAATCCAAATCTGTGGACGAACCACTGCCTTTGCAGATATCATTACAGGAAGACGAGCCTGTTATTGAAATGCAACTGGTAGTTAAATCCATTCAGGCGGCGGAGGAGCAACCAAAAGATCAGCAAACTCAGCCTATCATGATGTCTGCTGTTGAGGAGCCTGCTGTACAGGACGAAGCAGAAGACTTAAGGCGCCGGGCTATGGAGCGGATTGCAAAGCTGCGGAACTTATCGTTTAACAGTAATGCTTCTGACCCTAACAACGAGTTTGAAACGGTACCAGCATACCTTCGCCGCAACATGGAACTGCACAATTCCATTGCGGATGTGGAAAGCTTTTACAGTAACTATTCTGTAAAGACAGATGAAAATAACAATACCGAAATAAGCACCATCAATACTTTTTTAGAAGGTAAAAAGCCAGATTGATTTTTAGATAATCTTTTATTTGTGTTTGTAGTTGTAAAAAAGCCCCGCTTGATAAAAGCGGGGCTTGTGTTTTAATTTTTTTGTAACAAACTTAATTGCTGCTATTAAGCATTGTTGCGTCGCATTTATCCCGATGATTTCGGGACTCTTTTGCCACATACCATTTTTCATGTTTCATCGAAGCGGATAAAAAACTATTTCCACTTTGGCTGCACATAATAAACAACTGTTCCGTCCGGATCTTTAAAATGAACATACGTTCCTGAGTCGCCGTCAGCAAATTCAAACGAAATACTGTTTTTATCAAGCAATGCTTTTGCTTCATTGATGTCTTCAATCATCAGGCCTACAGATACAGTACCCGAACCTGAGTTGTCATCACCGCCCGGGTGAATGCCCAGCGTAAGCCCGGTGGTTCCTATCATGGCATAATTATCGCCCCAGCGCTGCTGCAGCAAAAGGCCAAGGCTTTCATAAAATGCAATGGATTTGTCCATATTCTTTACCATGATGGTAATGTTGGTGCCTGTTATTTTTATCATATTTAAAAGTTGATGTTTAAGAATTGTATTAATTTTTTAGCGGCCGTTTTTTAATCATGCCACCCCTGGTATCTTTTACGCTGCTCATTACTACAAAGGCGCTGGGGTCAATTTTAAAAATTTCTACGTTCAGTTTATTCAGCTCAAGCCGGGTAACAACAGTGTACAGAATATCTATTTCTTTTGTTTCGCCGGTTTTACCATACCCTTTTTTACCGCTGTACATGGTAACGCCCCTTCCCAAAATATCTATAATCATTTGTCTTATTTCTTCGTTGTGAGATGAAATGATGGTAACACCGGTATATTCTTCGATTCCTTCAACAATAAAGTCTAAAGTTTTACTTGCCGAAAGGTAAGTTATCATTGAATACAGCGCTGCTTCCATTGATAAAAAATAGGCAGCTGCCGAAAAAACCAGCATGTTGATGCCAATAATGATATCGCCGATGGTGGTGCCCAGTTTGCGGCTTAAATAAATGGCCAGCACTTCGGTGCCGTCAATAACAGCCCCGCCCCTTACCGCAAGGCCAATGCCGGCACCCAAAAAGAAACCACCAAAAGCTGCCACCAGTAATTTGTCGTGTGTTACTTCGGGAAAATGAACCGTAGCCACCACAACAGCAAGCCCGGTAATAGCCATCGCTGTTTTTATGGCGAAACCTCTGCCAATTACTTTGTAGGCCAAAAACATAAAGGGGATATTAATAACAATTAGCAAAGCGTACAATGGCAGGTGCCTTACTTCGGAAATAAGCAGCGAAATACCTGTGGCGCCGCCATCAATAAAACTGCTGGGCACCAAAAAACCTTCGAGGCCAAAAGCAGCCGAAGCAATACCGAAAGCAATGAAAAAACTGTCCCTGATGTTTCTGCGGATATTTATTTTTAATTCACGGTAGCCTTTGGCCAGCTCAAATGAAGAGTACTCCCGCCGTTTGCCGGCGATTTTGTTCCTGCGGTCCAGGACAGTTCTTGTTATGATACGTTTCCAGAATGAATTCATGTTTCATTGTAAAGATGGCATGGCTGCCGTTGATACTATTAATTTGAAGATAAGATTTTTTTTTCGGGAAGCAGAGAAATTAAACTTTACCCCGTAGCTGCGGCTTTATGCCAGATTTTGTAGCTGGCTTTTAAAATTATTTCTCTGTTTTTATATTTAATTTCATTCTACATTTGTACCTGCATTTTTGAAGGCGGTTTTTACGCTGCGGTAAAAGATGAGAAAAGAACTTTTGGTACAAGAGTGCGACGCAAGGATGTTGCCACCTGTACTGAGGCTGGTAAAAAAAAGTTGAATGCGAAGCATTTTTTTGTACCGGATGAACAATTAAATTTTAATAGTGTCAAAGAATCTTAACAAAGCAACCGGCGCAGGTTTGATCGTTGCTTTAGGAATTATTTACGGCGATATTGGTACCTCCCCGCTCTACGTTTTTGATGAAATCATTAGTGGTAAAATAATTAACGAACTGCTCATTATTGGTTCGCTCAGTTGTATTATCTGGACGCTTACTTTGCAAACCACTATCAAATATGTTATCCTCACTTTAAAGGCCGACAACAGGGGAGAAGGCGGCATTTTTTCATTGTACACTTTGGTGAGGCGGCAAAAGAAATGGCTGGTGCTGCCTGCCATGCTTGGAGGTGCTGCATTGCTTGCCGATGGAATGATTACCCCGCCTATATCTGTTGCTTCTGCTATTGAAGGATTGAAGATTCTGCCTTCATTTGCAAATATTCAGCAATCAACCATTATTTATATAGTGCTGGGTATTTTGGTTGTACTGTTTTTTCTGCAGCAGTTTGGCACCAATTCTATTGGTAAGTTATTTGGCCCTATCATGTTAATCTGGTTTTCGATGCTTGCGGTGCTGGGCATTATGCACATTACAGATAACACGGGTATTTTTAAAGCCTTTAATCCTTATTATGCTTTTAAATTACTTAAAGAATATCCAAGCGGTTTCTGGTTACTTGGCGCTGTGTTTCTTTGTACCACTGGTGCCGAAGCATTATACAGCGACCTTGGCCATGTTGGCCGGGGCAACATCCGCATTTCCTGGATATTTGTAAAAGTATGTTTATTGCTTACTTATTTAGGCCAGGGCGCCTGGTTACTTCAATATCATGGTGGCACTATTTTCAGCAGTAAAACATTTTATGGTGTAATGCCCGAATGGTTCCTGATTCCGGGAATTATAATTGCTACTTCGGCTGCCATCATTGCCAGTCAGGCATTGATCAGTGGTTCGTTTACATTAATAAGTGAAGCCATACGCCTGAACCTTTGGCCTAAAATGAAAATTAATTATCCTACCGAAGCAAGGGGTCAGTTGTTTGTGCCGGGCATTAATACTTTGTTATTTGTTGGCTGCGTTGGTATCACACTTTATTTTCAAACTTCCAGTGCTATGGGTGCAGCATATGGTTTGGCAATTACATTGTGTATGCTGGCTACCACGGTTTTATTTTCCAATTTCATGGTATCACGAAGAGTTAAGCCAGTCTTTATTTATCTTTTTCTCATCGTTTTCTTATCTATTGAAACAAGTTTTTTAATTGCTAATCTTGCTAAATTTAAACATGGAGGTTACATAGCATTAATTGTTGGAGGCGCTTTGTTTGCAGTAATGTACATCTGGTACAGGGCACGTAAAATTAAAAACCGCTATGTTGAATTTGTAAGGCTGGAAGAATATGTGCCTAAGCTGGAAGAGTTAAGCAATGATATTACAGTGCCCAAATACGCTACACACCTTGTGTATTTAACAAGCGCCAACAACCCCAAAGAGATTGAACACAAAATTATTTACAGCATACTGAGCGGTAAACCAAAACGGGCCGATATTTACTGGTTTGTGCATGTGGACACAATGGATGATCCTTATACCTCCGAATATTCTGTAGAGCATATCATTCCCAATGATATCATCCGTGTGGAATTCCGCCTGGGTTTTCGCATGGCACCAAGGCTGAACCTGATGTTTAAAAAAGTGGTGGAAGACCTGGTGGCCAACAGGGAAGTGAACGTTACCAGCCGCTACGAAAGCCAGCAGCGGAACAATGTTGTAGGCGACTTCCAGTTTGTGGTGATGGAAAAATTTCTGAGCCAGGATAATGAACTGCCTTTCTTTGAAAGGGTAATTATGAAACTCTATTTCTACGTAAAAGAAATTTCGCTAAGCGAAGAAAAAGGTTTCGGGCTGGAGCAAAGCAAGGTGCAGGTAGAAAAATTTCCGTTGATTGTGGCGCCGGTGAGCAAGCTGAAACTGAAGAGGGTTTATATGGATGAGGACGAATAAAGCTTGTTGTTTGGGGTTAACGGCAGAATGACTAATTTGAGAAACTGTTCTCAACATCAAACAACAAACTACAAACATCAAACAAGGTTTTTTTGCTTCACATCATCCTTTATATCGCCGCTGGCATTGCAGCTCTTTCCATCATTGTTTATTTTGTACAGGAAAAATTTATTTTTAAACCAGAGAAACTAAAACAGGATTTTGTTTATAAATACGATGTTCCTTTTGAAGAATTGTTTTTTGATGTAAGCCCCGGTGTAAGTATCAATGGGCTTCATTTTAAAGTAGATAAACCGCTTGGCCTTATTTTATATTTTCATGGCAACAGCCGCAGCATAAAGGGCTGGGCCAAATATGCTACAGATTTTTACCGCTATAATTATGATGTGGTGCTAGTTGATTACCGTGGGTTTGGCAAAAGCACCGGCAAGCGTACTGAAAAAGATATGCTGAACGATATGCAATTTGTGTATAGTACACTGGCTGCTCAATACCACGAAAACCACATGATTGTGTATGGCCGCAGCCTGGGCAGTGGCTTTGCAGCAAAGCTGGCGGCAGATAACAAACCCCGCTATTTAATTTTAGATGCCCCATATTTCAGTTTTAAAAAAACAATCGAACGGTTTTTGCCAATACTGCCAGTTAAATATATTTTACGCTATCATTTGCGGACAGATAAACTAATTCACAAAGTAAATTGCCATACCTACATCCTGCATGGCACCAAAGACTGGCTGATACCTATCAGCAACAGTGAAAAACTGCAGGCCATCAACCCAAGAAAAATTACATTGATAAGAATTATTGGCGGAAGGCATAATAACCTGCCTACATTTCCGGAGTATCATAATTTTGTGAGGGATATTTTAGCCCCCTAAATCCCCCTGAAGGGGGACTTTGAAGTGTATAATAATTTTAAGAGGAATTAAAAAATGAAAAAGAGAATCAGAAAATGGCTGAATATTTTGTTGATTGCTTATTTATTGATTGGGATTGCTTTGTATTTTCTGCAAACGGCTTTTTTATTTCATCCTGAAAAATTAGCTGCGGATCACAAATTCAATTTTAATGTTCCGTTTGAAGAAGTGAATATTGATTTTGAGAATGGGGATAGAGTGAATATGGTAAAGTTTTTTCCTAAGGATTCAGTAAGACGGGGAGCAGTTTTATACTACCATGGCAATAAGCAAAATATAGAACGCTATGCAAAGTTTGCCGATAATTTTACAAAGCATGGCTATGAAGTGTGGATGGAAGATTATCCCGGTTTTGGAAAAAGCACAGGCGACAGGACAGAGAAGAAATTATATGAACAGGCTTTGCAAATAGAGCAGATGGCAGAAGTAAAATTTGGTAAAGACAGTATCATCATATTCGGAAAATCGCTGGGCACAGGCATTGCTGCTTATGTAGCTGCTGAAACACATTGCAGGAGATTAATTTTAGAAACACCCTATTACAGTATTCCGGATTTGTTCAGTTCTTATGCTCCCATTTATCCGGCGGCATTAATGGCGACATATAAAATCCCTACTAATAAATTTTTGCAAAAAGTAAAATGCCCGGTTGCCATTTTTCATGGCACTGATGATGGAGTGATACCTTTTAGCTGTGCGGTAAAATTGAAAACAGTTTTGAAACCAGCCGATGAGTTTATTAGGATTGACGGTGGCACACATCATAACCTGAATGATTTTTCAATCTTTCATCAAAAAATTGATAGTTTATTAGAGCATTGAAAATGAGGAATTTTTTTTTCCGACTTTTAATTCATAATCTGCACCAATTATCAAAGCATAGTTTTCTTTTTCGTGGCTTACCGGAAAGCCAAAGCAAACCGGGTACTTATATTCTTTCACCACATCCCTGATTGTTTCATATACAGTTTTGCCAAAAGGGCGTTCAGTATCTTTCATATCAGTAAAGCCGCCCACCACAAGGCCGGCAAGCTTATTCAATTTGCCGCTTCGTTTTAACTGGTACATCATGCGGTCAATATTATAAGTGTATTCACCGATGTCTTCTATAAATAATATTTTTCCCTTTGTATCAATATCGGATACAGTACCGCAAAGATGTGCAAGTAAAGAAAGGTTACCGCCTACCAACTTGCCACTGGTGCTTCCAAATATATCCAGGGGATGTGATGCAGATTTGTAACCCGCTTTTTTGCCCAGCAATGCTTTGTGCAGGCTTTGTATGAATTCATTGTCACCTTCATTAAAAGCTGCTGCCATAGGAGCATGAAGGCTGGCAATTTTTATTTTACTGAATAAATGGGAATGTAAAACAGTGATATCACTGAAACCAATGATCCATTTTGGTTTCTTTTTAAGTTTAGTAAAATCAAGCTGATCAATTATTCTTCCCATACCATAACCACCCCGGCCGCAGAGTATTGCATTGATGCTGTCGTCATCCAGCATGGCCTGCAATTCATTCAGTCTTTCTTCATCAGTGCCGCTAAAATAGTTTTTTGATTTGCTGCCCAGGGTTTTGCCCACCATTACATCAAAGCCCCATTTTTGCAAAGTATCAATACAGGTTTGCGCTTTTTCTTTTGCCATAAAACCTGCCGGGCAGGTAATTCCGATGGTGTCGCCTTTTTTTAAGTATGGTGGAATTTTCATTATAAGCCTTTTAATATTAGTTCAAAATCTGCTGTAGTAATAATTTGGTTATACCCTTTTCTTTTAAGAGCCCTTAAAAGTTTCAGGTCGCCGGTCCAGAGTAATGCATCCATTGAAATTGCAAGTGCAATGTAGATTGCATCTTTTGTATCAACAGATTTTGTTAACTCAAATGCTTTTATAAAAATTTCATCAGAAATTTCATCATCTTCAATTAAAATTATTTGGCTAAGTAAGTACTGCAAATTCTGCTTAAATTCTGATAGGTTTATTTTATTTTTTCCGCAAATTCGGGCTTCTTGCGCTATTGTTTCAACTAAAATAAAAGCGGGGGCAATAAATTGAGCTTTGGCTGAGTTGGAAAATACAATATCAGCAATATGCCCTTCCGGGGTAAGGGCGGCACTTATTAAAACATTCGCATCAACAACAACTACCATTTAAACCCTCTTTTCTTTTTTAATTTTTCCCAGGCAGCAGCAGTAATTTCATCTGCCAGTTCGGCAATTACTTTTTTTGACACACTTTTTTTAGGAGCATCTTTATTAATTTCTAAATATTGGGCATAATCAGTCAGTCTTTTAATACCGGCTTTCCCTATTTTTTTAGAAACCCTGATGGTTACATAATCTTTATCAGTTATTTCAACTGTCATCTTATTTTGTTTTACCAAATATACAAAATTATTAAACTTCTGTAAGCCTGCATTGGTTAAGACGTACGTCCAATGTATGTTTAATACCACATTTCAATGCAAAATTATTTTTTTGATGCCCCACGGGAAAATCGAAGCAAACAGGGTATTTGTATTCTTTTATTTTTTCCAGCACAATTTCTTCCAGTGTTTTCCCAAACTCTTCGCCGTCATCATCTTTCTTTACTTTAAATCCGCAAACAATTAATCCTGCAAGCTGCGATAATTTGCCGGTACGTTTTAAATTCCAGAACATACGGTCGATACTGTAAAAGTATTCGCCGGTATCTTCCACAAATAAAATTTTATCTTTTGTAATGATATCGCTTTTACTGCCAGCCAGCGATTCGATTGTTTTTAAATTTCCGCCTACTAAAATTCCTGCAGCGGTTCCTGGTTTATTTTTTTCATTAGGTACAACTGTGTAACTCATCTTTTCCCCCTTCAAACATTTATTGATAGATTCAATGGTTTCAATTTGTACCGGTTCAGCCTTACTCCAGTCGCTGGGAAAACTGTTGCACATTTTGGAATGAATGGTTGCAATGCCATAGTTTCGATTGATGTGTGAATGTAAAACCGTAACATCACTGAACCCAATCAGCCATTTTGGTTTAGCGGCAAATTTTTTAAAATCAATTTTATCAATTATTCTTACAAAACCATAACCGCCCCTTGCACACATGATAGCTTTTACAGTTTTGTCATCCAGCATCTGCTGAAAATCTTTTGCCCTCTCTTCATCGGTGCCGCCAAACGTAAAATCTTTTTTGCCAACCGTATCGCCAATCTTTATTTCAAATCCCCATTCTTTCATTTTGTTTACTGCCGGTTGAATATCTTCCAACGTAATAAAACCGGCAGGGCAGGTGATACCAATAGTGTCACCTTTTTTTAAATAAGGAGGAATAGTCGGATAAACTGAAGGATCAGATATTTGGGTTGCTAAAACCCGATTAGTTGTTTGCCCAAATGTTTTTAGTGCAGCACCGGCAGCCACCACAGAAGCCAGGAATTGTTTACGCTTCATTTAAAATAATTGATGGTGGAAAAATACAGTTTGTTTATGGAAAAAATTTCAAAATAAATCTAATCTTTCCCCAACCATTCAGGTTCCGGAAAACGTCATAGAAGGGCAGGGGAACAATTTTAATAACCTTAACAGCTAAAATAAAACAAATGCTGTCTGATATTTTAACTTAACAACTGTTTTATCAACCAAAGCATTGACCCAATCATTTGAACATATCATTGAAGGCTGCCGCAAGGGCAATAACAAAAGCCAGGAGCAATTGTACAGGCATTGTTATCCTGCCATGCTCAAAGTTTGCACGCTGTATTCTTTTAATGTGGATGATGCAGGCGTTTTGTACAACGAAGCGATGCTGAAAGTGTTCACCGGCATCAACCAATTTAAAGGCGATGGAAATTTTATGGGTTGGGTGCGGCGTATTGTGGTGAACACCTGCATTGACAACTGCCGCAAAAGAGCAAAGTTTGCCGAAAAGGAACTGAAAGAAGAGCACGAGAGCCATGCAGTGAGTTATCCTGATGTGTACAATATTATATCCGGAAAAGAAATTGTGCAACTGCTGAAGCAGCTTCCCATTAACACAGCGCTGGTTTTTAATTTGTATGTGATGGAAGGTTACAAACATGAAGAAGTTGCCCAACGCCTTGGCATTACAAGTGGTACCAGCAAATGGCATTTAAGCGAAGCCAGACGACTGTTAAAAAATAAACTCGATTCATTATTGACAAAAGAATTTTACTTACATGCAATCTGATAATTACAATATTGACAATTTCATTCGCAACAAAACGGATGAGGCTGCGGCCGATGACAGCCGTATGGATGAACACTGGCAGCAGATGCAGCAAATACTGAAGCCTGCAGCAGTTGCACCAGCAAATAATGCAACAGGGTTTTTTAATAAAAATTTTAAAGCCCTGATTTTTGCTGCAACAATTATTGGCATTGCTTTATTTTTCTGGGTAACAAAAACCAATTTCAACAATGAAGGAAAAAAATCAAATACAAATAGTAGTATCCCAACATCAGTTATTTCTGCACAGCCGGAATCGCCAAAAAATGAAACTGCGTTAAAAACTGATTCAGGTATTCAGCCATCTTTGCTTGCAGTAAAAACAAATTTGTTTGATGAATTTGTACCTAACCAGCAGCCTCTTGTATTAAGGTTTATACCCTGCGATACAAAAGATACACTCGTTTCAAACAATTTGTCCGATTCGGTAAAACTTGCTTATCAAGAAATGGAAAAGAAAGAAATGAACAGGGTTGCATTGCAGAATTTTTATACTTCCATCTCAAAATCTGCACAGGTATTTAATATCAATAATAGAAGGGATACTCTTCTAATATGCAATGAAGGAACGGTTTTATACATACCTGCATATTCTTTTATGCAAACCGATTCACTTTCTGTGGTTGTAAAGGAGTTTTACAAATATTCCGATATGGTTATGAATAACCTGACAACAATGACTGACAACAACCCTCTAATATCTGGCGGGATGTTACATATTGTTGTGAAAAATCATGGAGAAGAAATAAGTCTAATGCCAGATAAATTTATTAAAGCATTCATTCCGGGAATCAGTCAGAAAGATTCAATGCAATTATTTTATGGGCAACCAGCAATTAAGGGGAGTTCAACAAACAATATTGTAAACAATAATTCAATTAACTGGCAATTGACCAATATGAGTATAGATTCACCCATTTTAAAAATGTTCATCAGGGCTATTGATTTAAAAGATAATTCTGAATCGAGACTTTTTAGAGGTGGAACAAAAGTGAAGGCTGTATTTTACAGATCACCGGAATCTGAACTTTCAAAAGAAGAACTTCTTGAGGCTTTAAAAAATAAGTATGGAAAATATTATGACAAAATTGTTGTTAGAAATAAATGGAAGAAGAATTTGTTTTTTCAAAAATATAACGAGATAGAACCTGAGTATGGAGATATTGTAGAAAATTCACTTGGTGTTGGAGATACTGCTGAATTATTGCCGGGTACAATTCGTATTTATAATTTAAAGCCTATTGATACCGTCTATGAAATTGTTAATTGGGTTCATTTGGGTACTAAACAGGTTAGAATGCCCCTGTTAAACCAATCTATCCTTTCAAAAATTGGAGAAAAATATAGTGTGCAGTTAGACAAACTTAATTGGATAAACTGTGACAGGCTGGCAAAGCAAAGTGGTAGAAAAGTAAATTTTACTGTTCAATTAAACGATAATGATATTTACTTTAATCCCCTGCTGGTTTTTGAAAAATATAAATCTGTTTTACCAGGATATGTTTCTTCAGGTAATGTAATATTTTCCAATGTGCCAGCTGGTGAAAAAGTAACTGTAATTTGTACAGGTATAAATAGCAAGGGTGAAATTGTTTCAACTATGCAAAAAGGTGTAACTGGCTCTGCTGTTTTTATAATGCCTTCATTTGAAGAAACCAACTCAACTGATTTTAAAAAGAAAATAGCTGTGCTGGATTTACAATAAACTTCGTTGAACAAAACAGGGGTTATCTATGGCGGGCACAAGGCCCGCCTTTTTCTTGCTTTTTCAAATTTCGGTTTTGATTATTGTTTAGGTATTTTTGCACCGCAATGAATAAACCGAAAAGATATTTAATTACTTCTGCACTTCCTTATGCCAACGGGCCCAAGCACATCGGGCATTTGGCAGGCGCTTACCTGCCTGCAGATATTTATGTAAGATATTTAAGAGCAAAAAAAGAAGATGTAGTGTATGTGTGCGGCAGCGATGAACATGGAGCCGCTATCACCATTCAGGCGATGAAAGAAAAAACAACGCCCCGTGAAATTGTAGATAAATACCACACCATGCTTAAAAGCAATATGGCCGATTTGGGAATTTCATTTGACATTTATCATCGTACAACAGAACCACTGCATCATGAAACAGCACAAGAGTTTTTTACTGCATTGAATGATAAAGGTGATTTAGAAATAAAAGAAACAGAGCAGTATTTTGATGAAGAAGCAAAAACTTTTTTAGCCGACAGGTATATTATTGGTACCTGCCCTGTTTGTGCCAATCCAAATGCTTATGGCGACCAGTGTGAAAGATGCGGCACTTCTCTCAGCCCTGAACAATTGATTAATCCGCATAGCACATTAAGCGGTAACCCGCCAATAAAAAAGTTGACGAAGCATTGGTACCTGCCTTTAAATAAACATGAAGATTTTTTGAAGCAATGGATTTTAGAGGAACATAAAAGCGATTGGAAATCTACTGTAGTTGGCCAATGCAAAAGTTGGATTGATTTGGGCCTGCAACCAAGGGCTGTTACAAGAGATTTGGACTGGGGCGTTTCCCTTCCTGCCAATGTAGAAGGCGGGGCAGGAAAAGTTCTTTACGTTTGGTTTGATGCACCCATTGGCTACATCAGCGCAACCAAACAATGGGCTATTGATAATGGCAAAGACTGGAAGCCATATTGGTATGATACTGATACAAAGCTTGTTCATTTTATTGGCAAAGACAATATTGTTTTTCATTGTATCATTTTTCCGGTGATGCTGAAACTGCATGGAAATATTTTGCCCGATAATGTACCCAGCAATGAATTTATGAACCTGGAAGGCGATAAGATGAGTACCAGCAGGGGATGGAGTATTGAGATGGACGATTACATCAATGATTTTGTTAAGAAAGAAAATGGGGGCGATCAGATGGTGGATGCATTGCGGTATTATTTAACACAAATAGCTCCTGAAACAAAAGACAGTGAATTTACCTGGAAGGGTTTTCAGGATGCGGTGAACAGCGAACTGGTTTCAATCTTCGGCAATTTTGTAAACCGGGCTTTTGTGCTGATGCATAAATTGTGCAAAGGAAAAGTGCCGTCTTTACATACTGATATTTTAGATGAAGCTGATAAAACACTGTTTGCTGAAATAGAAAATACAAAAGCCAGGATTGAAAATTTAATTGAAGGATATAAGTTCAGGGATGCTTTGTATGAAGTAGTTGATTTGGCAAGAAAAGGAAATAAATACATGCAGGATAAACAACCCTGGATTGTTGCAAAAAGCCTTGCCTCCCCAAACCCCTCCGAAGGAAGGGTTTTAAAGAGTTCAATTGATAAAGCTGATTCTCAAAATGGAAATGCCTCTGAGAACCCTCCTTTGGAGGGCAGGGAGGCTGCTCAAAAATTAATTGATAATTGTTTGCATGTTTGTTTGCAGTTAACGGCAAATCTTGCGGTTTTTATCAATTCGTTCTTGCCATTTACTGCAAAGAAATTGTGTTACATGATGAAGGTGGTTGACAAAATGCTGGATTGGGAAAATGCAGGCAAATCAAAACTACTGAGTGTTGGTTATTCTTTAAGGGAACCACAATTATTGTTCAGAAAAATTGAAGATACAGAAGTAACAGAGCAGGTGGAGAAATTAAAAATTAAAAGTGAAAAATTAAAAATGGAAAGCGAAAATCAACAAGAAAAAAAAGCAGAATCTTTGAATAACTCCCCTTTAGGGGATGGGGGTAAACCCGAAATTATATTTGATGATTTTGCCAAAATAGATTTGAAAGTGGGGACCATTCTTTCGGCAGAAAAAGTTGAAAAGGCTGATAAGCTTTTAAAACTTGAAGTGGATTTAGGTTTTGAGAAAAGAATTATTGTGAGCGGAATAGCGCTGTATTTTAAGCCAGAAGAAATAATAGGCAAACAGGTTGTTGTGGTTGCAAATCTTGCTCCCCGTAAAATGAGAGGTATTGAAAGCAACGGAATGATTTTAATGGCAGAAGACAGTGAAGGCAAGCTTCATTTTGTAAAGCCAGAAAATCTTATCAACCCTGGTGCAGGTGTTAGCTGATGAAATCATAAGTCAAGGGGAAACTGAATATTCAGCCTGCATCCCTTGCCAGGCGAAGTAACAATTTCAACATTACCATTGTAGGCATCTGCACGGTTAAAAATATTGATGAAGCCAATACCTTTTGCAGTTTCCAGTTCTTTATCAAAACCTTTTCCGTTATCGCTGATAACAAGGCAACAGTAATTATTTTTTTCTTTTATTGAAATATTAGCGGTAGTAGCTTCGGCATACTTGATGATATTATTGCTTTGTTCCTGCAGTATCCTGAAAATCATCAACTGCTGTTCGGGTGTTAATTTTTCAATGATGCTTTCTTCAATTTCGGCAGTTACAGCAATGTTGTTAAATTGTTTCATGTTGCTGCAGATGTCGAAAATACTTTTTTGAAGCCCCACTGTTTTTACAATGCTTGAGTTTAATTTTTTAGACAAAGCCCTTATTTCTTCAACCGCCATCAGCAGGTATTCCGATGCTTTGCTCAGTAATTCATTTTGAGCTTCATCTGTATTTTTTGCTGCGCCAATATGCAGTTTGGCACTCATCAGCAGTTGGTTTACGTTGTCGTGTAATTCTGCACTTATCATCCCACGCTCTTTTTCCTGTGCCTTAATGGTTGCCTGGTTAATCAGTTTTTGTTTTTGAACCTGGTCATTTAATAACTGCGATTCTAACTTTTTTCTTTCTGTAATATCCTGCAGTGCTCCAATCAGCCTTACCGGCTCATCGTTGTCATACACAATAAATCCCTTGTCCGAAATTTGTCTGAAAGTTCCGTCGGCATACTTAAAGCGATATTCATCTTCCCAGCTGTCATTTCCGTTTTTAAGCTGTGCCTGCATTTTTTGCTGCACTCTTACTTTATCTTCCGGGTGAATTTTTTCGAACCACCAACTAAGGTTTGGTAATATTTCTTCTTTTGCGTAGCCAGATATTTTGTTGAAATTATCGCTCCGGTAAATTTCATTTGTTCTCAGGTCATAATCCCAGATTGTATCGGAACTGGCATTGGCTGCATACAAAAACCGTTCATGCATTTTTTCAATTTCCTCCTGGGCATTTTTTCTGTCAGTAATGTCTATTGCATGGCCTCCAATTAATTTTTTATTGGTTCCTACAGGCAACAAAAACCAGTATGCAAGGAAAATCCTCTTGATGCTGTCTTTGCCGGTTAGTTCGTCTTCGGTAATCAATGGCTCGCCTCTTAGCAATACCAGTTTATTTTTAGCAAGAATAGTTTCTGCCAGATGGCGGGGCGTAAAAGTAAGTATATGTTTTCCGATGGCTTCTTCTGTAACACCAATTCTTTCTTTAAATAATGAATTGCCATAAATAAAATTACCCTCCTCATCATAAATCCAGCCCAGGGTCGGGCTGTTTTCCATAAAAGTCCTGAAAACAAGTTCACTTTCCTTTAATTTTATCGCTGCATTTTTTTCGTTGGTAATATCTTTAAATGATGCTACTACAGCATCGGGTGCAGTTTTACCTTCTTTAAAAATGGCTTTGCTGTTTACAGATATCCAAATTCTTTTACCAGTGGGCTTTTCAATACCCATGATAACATTAATATGTTCTTTGCCGCTACTCAGTGTTACAATCGCAGGAAATTCTTCGGGCGGAAATACACTGCCATCTTCTTTAATGGCTTTCCACGATGGGCAAGCCACTACTTTGCCCTGTAATTCTTCTTCACTTAAACCCAGTATTTCGGCTGCTTTATTATTGGCTGTGCCAATTTTACCGTCGGCGTTAATCAACAGCACACCTTCCGAAAGTGTCTCTACTACAGTCTGGTATTTATTTTCAATTACTGCTAGTTTGTTTTCATGTTTAATCGTTTCGGTAAAGTTTTGGTTAACCAGTGCAATGGCAGAAACGTTTCCTTTCTCATCTCTAATTAAAGTGCCGGTTGTATTAAAATAAAGTTCCTGGCCATTGTAACAGCGAAAAATTGTCTTTCCTTTCCAGAATCCTTTGTTCAGTAATTCAGTGATGGTATCAACAAGTGAGCAGCCAACAATTTCGTATTGAGACAATTCAAAAAGTGATTTGCCCATTATTTCTTTTATAGGAGAACCATAAATAGATTCGGCGGCAGGATTTAATCCTGTAATATAAAAGTTGGGGTCGGTAATAATAACAGCTTCGGGAAGTGAATTGAGAAAATCGCCTAAAAGTGCAGGTGATTTGTAGCTTACAGAAAGCAAGGGTCCGGCAATAAGCTCACGTTTAGCAGCCTGGTTATTCATATTGTTGAATTTTAGATTTTAGTTCTAAATACAACGGGTTAGTGCCGCATTTGTAACTAATACTATGCCATGATTCGGATATTGGTTAAAAAAAATCGCTGGTGGTTATTATAACGTAGTTTTCCTAAGTAAAGTATGCAAATGCCCCATAGAATTTTACTGAACAATGGATATTTATACTTATTTCACTCATAAAAACTATCTTCGCAAAATAGTTGTTTAACTAACTAATTTTTTTTCTATGTCAAAAAGAACCATAAAAAAAGTAGCCGTATTAGGCAGTGGTGTAATGGGCAGCCGTATTGCCTGTCATTTTGCAGGCATTGGTTTACAGGTCTTATTGCTTGATATTATCCCTAAAGATTTGCCCGCCGATGCAAAGCCTGCCGAAAAAAATAAAATAGTAAATGATGCACTTGCTGCAGCCATCAAGTCGAATCCATCGCCGGTTTACACAAAAGATGTGGTGAAAAGAATAAAGACGGGAAACTTTACCGAGAACATGAAAGACATTGCCGATTACGACTGGGTGATTGAAGTAGTGGTGGAAAGATTAGACATTAAGCAATCTGTTTTTACCGAAGTAGAAAAATACCGCAAGCCCGGTACATTGATAACTTCTAACACTTCGGGCATTCCCATTCACATGATGACGGAAGGAAGAAGCGATGATTTTAAAAAACATTTTTGCGGCACTCATTTTTTTAATCCGCCCAGGTATTTGCGCCTGCTGGAAATTATTCCAACGCCATTTACAGATGCTGAAGTGGTAGATTTTTTAATGAACTACGGAAGCCTGCAATTGGGTAAAACGACAGTGTTGTGTAAAGACACACCGGCATTCATCGCCAACCGGGTTGGTGTTTTCAGCATCATGGCTATTTTTAACAGCATGGAAGAACTGGGACTGAATATCGATGAAATAGAAGCTTTGACTGGCCCAATTATTGGCAGGCCAAAATCTGCAACTTTTAGAACCGCCGATGTTGTAGGCATTGATACGCTGGTAAAAGTTGCTAAAGGTGTGGCAGATAATTGCCCTGCTGACGAAGCAAAAGAAACTTTTATTATTCCGGCATGGCTAAATAAAATGGTTGAAAATAACTGGTTGGGTGATAAAACAGGGCAGGGATTTTTTAAGAAGACAAAAGGCGCTGATGGTTCAAAAGATATTCAAACCCTGAACCTGGCAACCATGGAATATCAGCCAAGAACAAAAGCGAAATTTGCTACCCTTGAAGCAGCTAAGCCAATTGATGATTTAAAAGCAAGATTAAAAGCATTGTTTGCAGGAACAGATAAGGCCGGAGAATTTTACCGCCAGTTTCATTACAGTTTGTTTTCTTACATCAGCCACCGCATTCCCGAAATTTCAGATGAAATTTATAGAGTGGATGATGGAATGATGGCAGGCTTTGGTTGGGAGATTGGCGCTTTCGAAAGCTGGGATACTTTAGGTGTTGTAAAAACTACCGAAGCAATGAAAGCTGCCGGTTACAAAGTGGCAGCATGGATTGATGAAATGATTGCAGAGGGTGCAACATCTTTTTATAAAGTAGAAAACGGAAAACGTTTTTGTTATGATGTGGCAACCAAATCATACAAAGCACTGCCCGGCGGCGATGCATTTATTGTAATGAAGAATTTTGAAAATGAAACCGTTTGGAAAAACAGCGCATGCCGCACTTATCATTTGGGCGATGATGTTTTGGGATTAGAATGGTACACAAAAATGGGCAGCATTGGAGGCGAAGTGCTGGAAGGAATTCAAAAGTCCATTTCATTGGCCGAAGAAAAATACAAAGGCCTTGTTATTGCAAACGACGGACAAAATTTTAGCGCCGGTGCCAATGTGGGAATGATATTTATGCTTGCCATTGAACAGGACTATGATGAAATTGATATGGCTATAAGAATGTTTCAAAATACAGTGATGAGAGTGCGCTATTCAACTATTCCGGTGGTGCTTGCACCACATGGTTTAGCGCTTGGCGGCGGTTGCGAAATTTGTTTGCATGCCGATAAAGTAATTCCTGCTGCAGAAACTTACACTGGTTTGGTGGAAGTAGGAATTGGTGTAATACCAGGCGGTGGCGGCACAAAAGAATTTGTATTGCGTGCCGCTGATGAAATGCACAGCGGCGAAGTGGATACCCTTACATTACAAAACCGGTTCTTAACGATTGCCACTGCCAAGGTTGGTACTTCTGCTTATGAAGCTTTTGATTTGGGAATTTACAGAAATGGAAAAGATATGGTAAGCATTAACCAGGGCAGGCGCATTGTAGAAGCAAAGCAGGCGGTGATTGATTTATACAATGATGGTTATGTAATGCCGGTGCAGCGCAATGACATAAAAGTGCTGGGGCGTAGTGCACTGGGCACTTTATATGCAGGCATCAATGGAATGGTTACGGCTAATTATGCTACTGCCCATGATGCTGTTGTTGGAAAAAAATTAGCTTATGTAATGTGCGGTGGCGATTTAAGCGAACCAACTTTGGTAAGCGAACAATATTTACTGGATCTGGAACGAGAAGCATTTTTAAGTTTGACCGGAGAGAAGAAAACTTTGGAAAGAATACAAAGTGTACTTAAAAGCGGTAAGCCGCTTCGTAACTAAAACATGTAACATTTATTTCAGTAGTTTACAAATTCTATTGAACAGTACCTGAAACAGAAAACATGGGCGAAGCAGAATTGGTTTCACACAAACAGCAACTCATTATTCACTCCGTATTATTTTTTTATGGCGATGCAGCCAGCGATGCATTGAGCATTGAGGTTGCAAATGGTGTTGCACATTTCTGGAACGCTGCAAAGGGCAAAGTTTTTATTCAAAAAAAAGAATACAACGTCTTGTTTAATATAGAAGGTATCTGGACAAAATCTTTATTGCCCGAAATGGTTTATTCAAATACAAATCCACGTAATAATTATTTCAGGATAGAAGAATTTGCCAGCGGCAATATTTCATTTGTTGATGGGCTTAACAGCAATACAGGTTATTTTAAACTCGAAAATCTTATAAATAATTCTACAACAGCCGCCCATGAATTTGGCCACAGCATCGGGCTTGACCATCCCGGCGATTTAGACATCAGGGGCAAAGGCGCTGCTGGCATAATGTATCCCCGTGGCACTTTGGTTGACCCGGAGTTTCAATACGACCCTGCAATTCCTGCAGGACAAAAAGGTGGCACTTTAAATCCATTTACAAGAAAAGTGCTGCGACAAGATATTGATAACCTGCGGTTGGATAAACTCAGATTTAGTAATAAGAGTCTTGCTGTTGTTGGTGGCTTTTCATCTTTGTGGCACGAAAAACAATTGCCTTAAATAACTTAAAAATTTTTAAACGGTGTTTGCCGGATAATAAAATCCATTAACTTTCCAAAACATTCATCACTTATAATTTTATCATGTCCATTCTTCAGATAGATAAACTTTCAAAAAACTACGGAAGCATTAAGGCTTTAAACCAGGTAAGTTTCAGCGTGCCCAAAGGAACAGTATTTGGCATACTGGGTCCCAACGGAAGCGGCAAAACAACTTTGCTTGGTATAGTAATGGATATTTTAAAAGCAAGCGGCGGCTCTTACTCATGGGCCGGCCAGCAAAGTACCTATGAACTGCGTAAACACATCGGCACTTTACTGGAAACGCCAAATTTTTATCATTACCTGAGTGCCGAGGACAATTTAAAAATTGCTGCCAAAATAAAAGGCAGGGGCGAAGAAGACATTGATAAAGTGTTGCAGGTGGTAAATCTTTACGAACGTAAAAGGTCTAAATTTAGTTCCTATTCATTGGGGATGAAGCAACGTCTGGCTATTGCATCCACTTTACTGGGCGACCCCGATATTTTAGTTTTTGATGAACCAACCAATGGCCTTGACCCTGCAGGCATTGCAGAAATAAGAGAGTTGATAAAAGAACTGAACCGCAAAGGAAAAACCATCATTATGGCAAGCCATATACTTGATGAAGTGGAAAAAGTTTGTACGCATGTTGCCATTATTCAAAAAGGTGTTTTAAAAACGGTAGGTTCTGTAAAAGATGTAATGTCAAATTCGGGAGAAAGTACTGGTGCGGTTGAGGTGCTTTTAATAGAAGTTGCTGCCGATAATATTGCTTTGCTGCAGCAGGCTTTGCAGGAAATGAATGGTGTGATTGCAGCAGAATCAACAGGCAGTGAATTGCTGTTAACCTGCGATGAAACAATTGGCGCCGCACAAATAAACAAGTTTTGTTTCGACAAAGGAATTGTTCTTACCAGGTTGAATGTAAAACGCAAATCGCTTGAAACAAGATTCCTTGAAATTACCGGTAACCAAAGCGACAGATAATATTTACCAACATCATTTAAAAATAAAGTATGCTGAATCTCTTTAAAATAGAATGGATAAAAATAAAATCTTACAGAACATTCTGGGTGTTGTTCCTTGCTTTTTTAATTTTTTATCCTGTGGCTTTTTATTTTTCTGCAAGCAAATACATGGAAACAAGAGATTTAAGCCTGCAGGAAAATGCGTTAAAAGCATTTTTAAATGTGCCTTTCATTTTTCCAAAGGTTTGGCATGCGGCTGCATGGTTTGGTGGTTTGTTTTTTGTTATCATAGGCATGTTGTTTATTTTATTAATAACAAACGAAGTGCAATACCGCACCCACCGCCAGAATATTATTGACGGCTGGAGCAGGGGTGACTTTTTAAAAGCAAAATTTTCTTTGTTACTTTTCTTTGTGATAATATCTACCGGGCTGGTTTTTTTATGTGGCCTTTTGGTAGGGCTTTCCTTCTCGCCGGCTAATACCAACATTTTTGAAGGAGTTCAATATGTGGGATATTTCGCATTAATGGCAGTGCTTTATTTAATGGTTGCTTATTTAGTGGCAATTTTTGTAAAAAGAACCGGGCTTTCTATTATTATTTACTTTGCTATTGTTTGTATTGTAGATAATACCTTATGGCTGGTGCTTACTTTAAACAACAGCCAGATTGGTTATTTTATGCCTTTGGAAGCTGCAGATTCTTTAGTGACGAACCCTTTTAAACCTGCTATCATGGAAAGAAGAACGGTATCTGATTATACTTTAATTGTAGCAGCAGTTATATATATATCTGTATATGGTTATGCTATCATTAATTATTTCCGCAAAGCCGATTTAAAAACCTGATTTACTTTTTTGTCAAATCATCCAGCGCTGTTTCAATAGTTTCAAACTGAAAGTTAAAGCCGGCGTCATTTATTTTTTTGCTGCTTACTGTGGTGCTTTTCAAAATTTCTATACTCCTGCCGCCCATCATTAGTTTTAAAATAAATGATGGAACATGGATGGGAATATAAAACCGCCCTTTCATTTTTTTAGCCAGTGTTATGGTAAGTGTTTTATTATTCACGGGCATGGGCGCCACAGCATTAAAAGTTCCGCTTAAGGTTTCATTTTCTATGGCAAATAAAAACATACTGCAAAGGTCATCTATATGAATCCAGCTTATCATTTGTTTGCCATTGCCTAAAACAGCAGCAATACCCAACTGCAGCGGTTTAATAAATTCTTTTAGCGCCCCGCCGTTTTTGCTTAACACAATTCCAATCCTCAGGGTTGCCAATCGTTTATTAAGTTGTTTTACTTCTTGTATACTTTCTTCCCAAAGTCTGCAGGTTTCACCAAGAAAATTATTGTCAACCTTTGCAGTTTCTTCAAAGCCGCTGAAGTTTTCAACTGGGTTTTCTCCATAAAAACCAATTGCCGAAGCGCTGATAACAGCTTTTACCTTGTTAGGATATTTTTTTAAACTTTCCACAATCAGTTTCGAACTCTGTACCCGGCTATCAACAATTTCTTTTTTATAAGCAGCCGTCCATTTCTTATCCATTACCCCAGCACCAGCCAGGTGAATAATATAATCTGCCTGTTGCAAAGCGTTAATGTCTATTTCCTGTTTTACCACATCCCATTTTGCAAAAGACAATTTATCATCAATAGAATTTGTGGCCACAACTTTCCTGCTAAGTACAACTACTTTGTATCCTTTTGTAAGCAACCTTTCGCAAAGGGCTTTACCCACCAGCCCGGTTCCGCCGGTTATCATTACTGTTTGCATTTTATAAAATTATGGCTTATAATTATGTAATAACATTTTCCTATTCATCTTGTTCATTGTAATTTGTGTTCATCCTGTATTAAATCGTAATTTTAAGCATTAAAGTTGTATTATTTATGAAGCGTTTTGTTTTTTCCATCATTGTAACTTCTTTTTTTCCTTTATTTGGTCTTACTCAGCAGATTACTTTTTCTGATTATGAAAGGGAAGACACCCGTGAAATAAATTTTGAAATTGTTGGTAAACTCAATGGAAATTTTGTTGTTTACAAAAATATCCGCTGGAAACACATCATTACAATTTATGATAACCGGATGCAGGTAAAAGAAAAAGTAAACCTTGACTTTATTCCTGAAAAAACTTTCAACATTGATTTTGTTGCTTATCCCGATTTTTTTTATATGATTTACCAATACCAGAAAAAAGGGATACTGCATTGTACGAGAGTAAAGATGGATGCCAACGGACAAAAGCTTGGCGAACCTGTGGAGATGGACACTACTTCCATTGGTTTTTTTGCCGACAATAAAATTTACACAACTATCCACAGCGAAGACAAACAAAAAATTGCCGTTTACAAAATTCAGCGAAAAAATGAAAAGCTGCACTTAACCACTTTGTTGTTTGATAACCAGCTTAAGCTAATTAAAAAAAACAGAAACAGCATTGATTACGACGAAAGAAGAGATATACTGAATGATTTTTATGTTGACAATGATGGTGTAATTGTTTTTACGCAGGGCCTCAAGAGCGGCAGCCGGGATTATATTGGCGAACTTAGCTTAGTTACCAAAGAACCACTGGCCGATACCTTCATCAGCCGCAGCATTTCTCTTGATAAAAATTATGTTGACAATGTTGAATTAAAAATTGATAACCTCAACAAACATTATCTCATCAATTCATTTTATTACAAAGAAAGGCGGGGCAATATTAACGGGCTTTTTGTTTATGGGTTTGATAAAGTAAATACTTCAACAGTTTTTTCCGGCTTTATTGAGTTCAGCGATTCGCTCAGGCAGGAAGTAAAAAAAGACGGGCAGAACCGTTTTGCTTTTAATGACTTTTTTATTAGGCAGGTAATTTTAAAAAAAGATGGCAGCTATATTTTAACTGCCGAAGATTATTCTACGCAAAGCCGTGGCAGCAACAATCCCTGGAACCGCTACGACTATCTTTATTCTCCTTATTTCTCACAATACAATGCTTATTATTACAGCCCTTATTATAATTATTACCGCCCTTACAGTAATTTCAACAACACACAAAGCACAAGATATTATTACAACAATGTACTGGTGTTGAGTATTGATAAAAATTCAAAATTAGAATGGAGCAATATCATCCGTAAAGACCAGGTAGAAGATGACAATGATAATTTTCTTTCATTTGGAACAGTGAATGAAGGCGGGGAAATACATTTTTTATTTGCAGATGATAACCGCTATAAAATTATATCAGACCACAGCCTTACACCCGATGGCCAGGTAAAACGAAACCCAACGCTTAAAAGCGAAGAAAAAGGGCACCAGTTTATGCCAAGGTTCAGTAAACAGGTTGGTGCAAGGCAAATTATCATGCCCTGCAATTACCGGGGTTATATACTTTTTGCCAAAATTGATTTTTAATTTTACTGCCCCACCTGAATTTATTCAAAGTAATTTTTTTATGTAGCTAATAAATGTTCATTTTTGCGGTGCATAAAATCTATTATTACTCAATTTTAATTTTTCATTTTTTGTGACGGGTACATTTAAAGCCAATAATCTTTACAATACTTTCCTGCTTTTTATGTACGGTCTGTTGCTTAAGCTGCCTATGTTTTTGCAACCCGTCACTCCCAAACCACAGCAGATTGATGGTTTCTTATACAAAGCATTTTTAAAATGGCTGCAGCCTGTTGGCAGCAATATCCAGGTAATTTATCCCATTATTGCTTATTTACTTTTATATACGCAGGCTATCAGTTTTAATAAATTAGTAAACGGGCAGCGGCTCATGCAAAAGCCCAATTACCTCACCGGCATGAGTTATATATTGCTCACATCTTTATTTACAGAATGGAATATGCTTTCAGCACCACTCATTGTAAATACATTGCTGCTTTGGGTTTGGGCACGAATGAGCGGCTTAAACAACAACCCAAATCCTAAAACAACCCTGTTTAATATTGGGGCTGCCATCGGACTTGCTACTTTCTTTTATTTTCCTTCGCTTGCCTTTGCAGCACTTATTATTTTTGGGCTTGCCCTCACACGTACTTTCAAATTAACCGAATGGATTATTGCTTTGTTGGGAATTATTGCACCTTATTATTTTTTGCTGGCGTATGTTTTTATCGCCGACTTGTGGCAGGGTTATCATTTTCCGGGTTTTGCTGTCACCACACCAAAGTTCAGCCAAACCAGCTGGGCTTATGCAGCCATTATTATTGTTTTGTTTGCAGCAGTGGCAGGTTTCTTTCTTGTGCAGCAAAATTTCCGCAGGCAATTAATACAAGCCCGTAAAAGCTGGAACCTTGTTTTTCTCTATTTCATTATTGCCGTTTTTGTACCTTTTGTAAATGCCACCCATACTTTCGAATACTGGATACTTTGCGCCATACCACTTTCAGCTTTCATCGGCTGCACATTTTTTTATCCACAAAAAAGATGGTTTCCCCAACTGCTTCACTGGCTGATGGTGCTTTTTGTTATTGCCATCAGCTACTTCGTTAAATAATTAAAAAGGCAAGCATTATCTTTGCGTAGTATTATTTTGTTACCGGCAGTTGTGCATGATTGGACATGGTTATGTCACTCTCTTGTACGGCATCAAAACATTCATCAACCCAACAGCAACACATGAAATTCGGCATTGTAATTTTTCCGGGCAGTAATTGCGACAGAGACATGATTGAAGGCCTGCAGCAAAACATGCAGCAGGAGGTAATTCAGCTATGGCATAAAGACAAAGACATAAGCATGTTCACCACAGATGATTGTATTGTGCTGCCCGGCGGCTTCAGCTACGGCGATTATTTACGCTGCGGCGCCATTGCCCGTTTTAGCCCAATGATGCAAAGTGTTGTTGAGTTTGCCGGCAAAGGAGGCAAAGTACTGGGCGTTTGCAATGGTTTTCAGATTTTATGCGAAAGTGGTTTATTGCCTGGTGTGTTATTACGCAATGGCCAGCAGCAGTTTGTTTGCAAAAATGTTTTCATAAAAGATGCAATCGGCGAGGGAGCAATTCCCCTTAAAATACCAGTGGCGCATGGTGAAGGAAGGTATTTTGCCAATGAAAAAACGCTGGAAGGCCTGGAGACGCACCGCCAGATTATTTACCGCTATTGCGACGAAAAAGGAAGTATTACATCAGAAAGTAATCCCAACGGCGCTGTTCACAATATTGCCGGCATTTGCAATAAAGAAAGAAATGTATTTGGTATGATGCCTCATCCTGAAAGGGCAGTCTGTTCAACACTTAGCAATAACGATGGCCGAAAGGTATTCAATCACCTCTTTGGCATAAATTAAAGTTAAAGCCTGCAATGGTAATGCAGCCGACAATTAGCAGGGTATAAGTTTCGTAATTTTGTACCAACAATAAATAATGATGAAAAAAATAATACTGAGTTTGGTTTTAACAGCTGTATTTGGAGCTGCCAATGCGCAAATGCTGAATCCTGTGCAGTGGACATTCAGTTCTAAAAAGATTTCGGATAAAGTGTATGAAATCCATCTTACCGCAACTATTCAAAACAACTGGCATTTATATTCTCAAACTCAGCCGGCAGATGCGGTAAACATGCCAACAGAAATTATTTTTAAAAGTAACCCCTTAATTACTTTAGATGGCAAAATAAAAGAAATTGGCAAGATGGAAGTATATAAAGATAAAAAACTGGGCATTTCAGCCAACCAGTATGCCGATAAGGTTGATTTTGTGCAAAAGGTAAAAATGAAAACCAGTGTAAAAACAAATGTGATAGGCAGTGTTGAATTTCAAACCTGCGACGATAAAAAATGCCTGCCTCCAAAAACAGTAGATTTTACAGTGTCATTGGTAAAATGATCATCTAAATAAAAAATAATTAAACGGGTTCCATTTGCAGAACTCGTTTTTTGTAAACAGTCATCAGCGGTTCATGAAAAAAATTTACTTCAGCATTTTCTTTTTATTTATTGCAGCATCGGGTTTTTCCCAGGATGCAATTCCTGCAGCAGCATTTCAATGGAAAGTTTCGTCTCACAAATTGGCTGCTGACAAATTTGAAATCATTTTTTCTACACCAGGTGTAAAGGGTACAGAGTTGTATGCACCGTCGCAGGATTTGGATGGCACACCATCGGCAGAATTAAGTTTTGCCGACAGCAGCATTTTTATTGAAAGTTTTACCGCTATAGCCAATACAAAAACAATCAGCTCTTCAATCTTCACTAATAAACAATTATTAGTTTCTGAAGCAGCTACAGAATGGAAAGCAATAATTAAGTTTAAAAATACAGTGCCGGCACAATTGCTGGGTAAATTATCAGTCTTCTTTAACCGGGGCGATGAGTTTTCACCTGATTTACCCTTTTCATTTAATGTAGCACTGGAAGGTGGTGTTGCATCGGGCAGTAAAATCAAAATTGTTTCCATTGATATTAAAAACCCTTTAAACAATTGCGGGGACGATGGTACACAAAATAAAAGTCTCTTTGCAATTTTTTTGCTGGGGTTATTAGGCGGGTTGATTGCATTGATAACACCCTGTGTGTTTCCAATGATTCCGGTTACAGTAACTTTCTTCACAAAAAAATCGCAGGATAAAAAACGGGGTATTGCGAATGCAGTATTGTACGGCATATTTATCTTGTTAATTTATGTTGCCATTACCATTCCTTTTCATATTGCCAGCAAAAGCATCAGCCCCGAAATTTTTAATAATATCTCAACTAATGTTTGGCTAAACATTATATTCTTTGCTGTATTTGTTTTCTTTGCGCTTTCTTTTTTTGGTTTATTCGAAATTGGGTTGCCGTCATCACTTGCAAACAAGGCCGATTCAAAATCGGGCCTGGGTAATATTGCTGGTATATTTTTTATGGCTGGCACGTTGGCAATCGTTTCTTTTTCCTGCACCGGGCCAATATTAGGAACTTTGTTGGCCAATGTTGCCAATGAAGGCCCTTGGCCGCTTACTGCCGGTGCTGCTGGTTTTGGTTTGGCATTGGGTTTACCATTTGCTTTGTTTGCCATGTTTCCCAACTGGCTGCAGTCTTTGCCAAAATCTGGCGGATGGATGACCGAAGTAAAAGTGGTATTGGGTTTTGTAGAACTGGCACTGGCAGTAAAGTTTCTTGCCAATGCCGATAATGTGGAGCAATGGGGTTTATTAAAGAGAGAAATTTTTGTTGGTGCATGGATAATTATTGGCGTATTAATCGTTTTGTATTTATTAGGAAGATTAAAGATTGGTCACAGTTCGCCGGTTAAAAAATTTGCTGCTTCACGAATTGCTTTCATCATATTGTTTGCAGCCACAACTTTGTATTTAATTCCCGGCGTTACTAACACAAAATGGGCAAGCCTCCGGATTATGAGTGGTTTTCCACCGCCATTGTCTTACAGTATTTACAAACACCATGTTTTAATTACCCAGGGCATCGAACCATTACACAATGATTATGAAAAGGCCCTGGCAAAAGCAAAAGCAGAAAACAAACCATTGTTGATTGACTTTACCGGCTGGGCTTGTGTAAACTGCCGGCGTATGGAAGAAAAAGTATGGACTAATAAAGAAGTGGACAGCCTGATGAGAAATGAATTTGTGGTGGTTTCGCTTTATGTTGATGAAAAGACAAAATTACCGGCGACAGAACAAACGGTTTTTAAAACGGCCTCCGGAACCGATAAACCAATTATAAGAGTAGGGGACAAATGGGCTACTTTTCAAACAGAAAACTTTGGAGCAACTTCACAGCCTCAATATGCAATTATTAGCCCTGATGAAAAGGCATTGACTAAAACGAAATTTTATACGCCCAACCCAACTGAATTTGCGGATTGGCTGAAATGTGGTTTGGAGGTAATGAAGAAACAATGATGTTCTGGAATAATTTTTCTAATTTTTAAGTAATTGAAAAAACCCTCCGATAAAATTGGAGGGTTTTATTTTGTAATGGGGATTACAGAATCAGATTTCGTCCTTATTCTCTTTCAGGAGAAGTTTGGGATTTGTTTATAATGCAATTTGCTTTTCAGTCATCATTTTACGCAGGTTAATTAAACCATAGCGCATGCGGCCCAGTGCAGTGTTAATGCTGCAGCTTGTAAGGTCGGCAATTTCTTTAAAGCTTAAATCGGCATAGTGGCGCAAGATGATCACTTCCCTTTGGTCTTCGGGCAGCATATCCACCATTTTACGTACACGGTCGTGGCTTTGGCCAGCCATCATACGCTGGTCGGCGCCCGGTTCGCTGAAGTTAAGCACTTCAAAAATGTCACGGTCGTCGCTGGTTTTAATAGTCGGGCTCCGTTTTACTTTTCTGAAATGGTCAACACACATGTTGTGAGCAATACGCATTGCCCAGGGTAAAAATTTGCCCTCGTCGGTGTAGCGGCCGCCTTTCAGCGTGTCAATTACACGGATGAAAACATCCTGGAAAATGTCTTCAGCTAAGTACTTGTCTTTAACAAGTAAGTAAATTGAAGTGTAAATTTTGTCCTTGTAACGCATTACGATGGTTGCAAGAGCATCTGCATCTCCTTCCATATACATATGGATAAGTTGCTGGTCGGTAAGATTGTTTAGGGATTTCATAAACTTCTACAGTTTTTGATTGTTTAGGACTTTAGTTACAGGACCAAAAAATGGGAAAAATTGCGTAGAAGTCTAGAAGATAGGCGTCAACGGCTTTTCACTTTTTTGGATATTGGACTGTGAAAATAATGATAATTTTTAAACCACCAAACTTTTTTTGAAAAAATTTTGGCTTCCGACACAATAAAAGTAAAACTACGCATTCGTAATTCCTACATAGAAAATCTACTTTAAGAAGATTTTCACATTTAGCCAGTAACAAAAATCTACGCAGTATTTTTGATGATGGATTTAATAACAGACAGCACTGCCGTAAAAAATAAAATGGTACACAGGGCAGGTAATATTTTAATAAAAGGTGCAAGGGTTCATAATTTAAAAAATGTAACGGTAGAAATTCCCCGAAATAAATTAGTTGTGGTAACCGGCGTATCCGGCTCTGGCAAATCTTCTCTTACTATAGATACTTTATTTGCCGAAGGGCAAAGAAGATATGCGGAAAGCCTTAGTGCTTACGCAAGGCAGTTTATGCAGCGTATGAATAAGCCTGATGTTGATTTTATTAAAGGATTATGTCCTGCCATTGCTATCGAACAAAAAGTTATTACAAGAACTCCCCGAAGTACCGTTGGCAGCATGACGGAAATTTATGATTACATGCGGCTCTTATTTGCAAGGGCGGGCAAAACAATCTCGCCAGTTAGTGGCAAAGAAGTTAAGAAAGATGATGTGACTGATGTGGTGAATGCAGTTAAACAATTGAAAGAAGGCGATAAGGTTTTCATCCTGTCAGCTCTGAAGCAACATAAGAACCGTACAATAAAGGAAGAACTGAATATTTTAGTGCAGAAAGGCTTTAGCAGGATTTATGTAAATAAAGAAACAATACGAATTGAAGAGTTGATAGAAGCAGATAAGCCCCTGACTGCAGCACAACAAAAATCTATTTATATTTTAGTTGACAGAATTGTGGTGAAACAATTCGAAGAAGAAGACCTTCACCGCATTTCAGATTCTGTGAACACTGCTTTTTATGAAGGCGAGGGTGAAATGCTTATTGAAATTAACGGGGAGAAACAATTACCATTCAGTAATAAGTTTGAGCTTGATGGGATTGTCTTTGAAGAACCTGTTCCGAATTTATTTTCTTTTAATAACCCATTTGGTGCCTGCCCAACCTGCGAAGGATTTTCTCAAATACTGGGTATTGATACCGACCTCGTAATTCCAGATAAGAGATTAAGTGTGTATGAAGGCGCAGTTGCACCATGGAAAGGGGAAAAGCTTGGCCTTTGGAAAGAAAGGTTTATCAAAACTGCTAAGAGAACAAATTTTCCAGTGCATAAAGCCATCATGGATTTAACCAAAACAGAATATAATTTATTGTGGGAAGGAGCGGATGATATATATGGCATCAATGATTTTTTTAAAGAAGTGGAGCAGAATTTATACAAAGTGCAATACAGGGTTTTGCTTAGCCGCTACAGGGGAAGAACTACCTGCACCGATTGCAAAGGTTACAGGCTGAGAAAAGAAGCATTGTATGTAAAAGTGGGCGGTAAACATATTGGAGAACTTTGTGAACAACCGGTTAAAGATTTAAAAACCTGGTTTGATAAACTGAAACTGAATGAATATGACAGCCAGGTTGCTAAAAGGATTTTAATAGAAATACATCACCGCATACAAACTTTACTGGATGTTGGTTTGGGTTATCTTGCTTTAAACCGCCTTGCAAACAGCCTGAGTGGTGGCGAAAGCCAGCGCATACAATTGACAAGAAGCCTTGGAAGTAACCTCACTAACTCTTTATACATTTTAGATGAACCTTCCATTGGTTTGCACAGCCGGGATACTGAGCGCCTGATAAATGTTTTGAAAGAATTGAGAAACCTTGGTAATACTGTTGTAGTGGTGGAGCATGATGAAATGATGATGAGAGAAGCAGATTATATTATTGATATGGGGCCACTGGCATCTCATCTTGGCGGCGAAGTGGTAGCAGCAGGAAATTATGATGAACTGATTGCAAATAAAGAAAGCCTTACAGGAAAATATTTAAGTGGCGTATTAACAATTGAACCTCCTAAAACAATCCGCAAATGGAACCGCTCCATTAAAGTGGAAGGAGCAAGGCAACACAACCTTCAAAACATTTCCGTAGAATTTCCATTGAATGTGCTTTGTGTGGTAAGTGGTGTTAGCGGAAGCGGCAAAACAACTTTGGTAAAACAAATTCTTTATCCTGCATTGCAAAAAATAAAAGGAGAAATAGCTGATAAGGTTGGAATGCACAAAGCCGTTACCGGCGACGTTGATTTTATTTCGCAGATTGAAATGGTGGATCAAAACCCTATTGGCAAATCTTCCCGTAGCAATCCGGTTACTTATATAAAGGCTTATGATGAGATAAGGGATTTGTTCAGCAAACAACCGCTCAGTAAGATGAGGGGATTTTTACCAAAGCATTTTTCTTTTAATGTAGATGGCGGAAGATGCGATGCCTGCAAAGGGGAAGGAGAACAAATTGTGGAAATGCAGTTTCTGGCAGATGTACATTTAACATGTGATGTATGCGGTGGCAAACGTTTTAAAGAAGAAGTACTGGAAGTACAATACAAGCACAAAAGCATTTACAACATACTTGAAATGAGTGTGGATGAAGCAATAGATTTTTTTATTGAAGATGCGGATGTAGCAAAAAAAATAAAACCATTAAGTGATGTTGGCCTGGGTTATGTAAAGCTGGGGCAGTCATCAGACACTTTGAGCGGTGGCGAAGCACAAAGAGTAAAGCTTGCCTCTTTTCTTGGCAAAGGAAAAGGAGCAGGCAACATCTTATTTATTTTTGATGAACCAACAACGGGGCTTCATTTTCACGATATAAAAAAACTGCTTGCTTCTTTTAATGCACTGATAGAACAGGGTCATTCTGTGCTGGTGATAGAACACAACACAGATGTAATTAAAAGCGCCGACTGGGTAATTGATCTTGGCCCCGAAGCCGGAGATGGCGGCGGCAAACTTGTTTTTGCAGGCAAGCCTGCCGATTTAAAAAAGTGTAAACAAAGTTATACAGCAAAATTTTTAAAGTAGTTACCGGAGTCTGTCACTTTCTTTCACCATTTTTTCATCATTGGTGATGCCACGGGCAGCCATGAAAAAAAAGTAAACAATAAGGCCATGCAAAATTGCGGTTAAAGAATAATTGCCTTTAATAAAAGTTGCCGCTTCCCTGAAGTAAAGAAAAATAAGCAAAGCTTCCAGTGCAATTCCCGCCACACACAACAAACGCTGCAATGTTCTCTTTTTAAACAGGAAGATGTTAAACAGTGCCAGGCTGCCAACTATAATGGTTGTAACCATTATCAAAAAAGTTCCTGATGCAGTTAACTCAGCATCGGGAACTAATTTTGCATTAGTACCACTGTAATAAGGAAACCGGAAGGTGGCAAAAGCACAAACCGTAGCCAGTAATAACCAAACAGATTGAATACGTTGTATCATCGGAAAATTTGCTTTATTGTTTTATAAAATGATAAGTTTCTGCAGTTCCATCCTGCTTCACTAATTTCAGCACATAGCTGCCGGCGGGCAAGTGACTTACATTCAACTGCACATAAACTGATGCTGGTTTCATGGTTGAAATAAACCTGCCATCAATGCCATGCAATTGCAAACTAACCTTGCCATTGTAACCGGAAGGTAAAAGAATATTCAGTTTATCAGTGGCCGGGTTGGGGAATATTCGAACAAACTGCAGACCTTTATCAAAACGTACTTTGCGTATGCCGGCATATTCAAATTTGTTTGCCCTGTCTGTAATTTTAAGGCGGTAATAATTCCAGCCGGTAACCGGGCTGTAATCAAACGCTGTATAAAGCCATGCATTTTTTTGCAGTGAAGCAACAGAAAGCAAATGAGTAAAATGAATACCATCAACCGATTTTTCAATATCATATTTTACCACATCTTTTTCTTCCTCCACATTCCAGTTAAGCCTTACTTTGTTGCCGTCGGCAATGGCTGTCCAGTATAATAATTTTACAGGCAGTGCATTCCATTTGCTCATTGTACCCAGTGTAAAATATTTATCTGTAAAATTGCCAATGATTTTATTTGACTTTACATACCCAAAGTTTACAGTACCACTTACATTTCCAGTATTTGCTGTGCCGCCGATTATATGTTCAGACATCCATCTGTTTCCAGCCCCGGGATCAAAATAATGGGCAACTATCAGGCTATCTCTTGTAATAGCTGATGGGCTGACAATGCTATAAGTTCTCCATGAAAGAGTGAGTTTTGCATCATCATCAGCAGATAAAGCATAATTGCTGCCAATAATTTCCCAGTATTCCAATTCGCTTACATGGTCTAATGGAGGATTTTCTATTATAGAATTATTAGCAGGTTGAAAAGGAAAATATTCAGCTGTGTAAGTGGCATTATTCGAATTGAACTTGTCAAATTTTACCGGTGCATACAAACTATCAGGGTTTTTAAATTTTCCTATTGGAAACAAATATTCCTGAATTCCTCCTCCAATAACATTTGTTTTACGGCTTAATTTGCCATGTACCCAGCTTGTTGCATAACTGCTGGCAGAACTGATGGCAACAATGGCAGGATTAGAAACATAGATACTGTCGGATGTCGTTTGAAAATATACGAGCCCGTCATCCAGCGACAGTAAATTTTTTACTTCGTTGCTTTGGTTAAGATTAATTCCTTTGCCATTGACGGTAAGGTTATAAAAAGTTGTTTTGCCAATTAATTGCTGTGTATTAGCCGTATTGTTAAAAATTATTGTGTCAATATTGTTGAACAAAACGCCGGCAGCGGTACTGTCCACCCAATCGGCAAAGCCGGCGGGGTTACGTTGAAGGGTTGTTGTGCCACTATCTTTCCATAAAGTGGTACCGGAAAATTTTATGCCGCCCTGTGTTACTATTTTTGTTCCCGGGGTGCTTACAAGCATTACATCTTTGGCATGGGCAATTTGCTGGGCTGTAGCCACATAGCCAGTAAAAAGTAAACAGCATAACCAGGTAATCCTCTTATACATTTTTCATGTATTTATATAAAAGTAAGTTGTTTGCCACAAATACCCTATTCCCTGTAAGGGGTATTTTTAAAAACTTTTTTGTTTGCTTTCTAATCTTTCAAGCCTTGTAAGCAACAGGGCATTTTGTTTTTTTATTTCTTCAATCTGTTGTTGCTGTTCTTTAACGGTTTCTACAAGCACAGGAGTAAGCTTGGAATAATCAATTGACTTATATCCCTTTTCATCGGTAAATACAATTTCAGGAAATAACTTTTCTACATCCTGGGCAATAAAACCTATTTGTTTTTTATTGGTGAAATTCATATCAGGAAATTCATTGACCTTCATGTAATAGTTTACAGGGTTTAACTGCATCAGACTTTTCAGGTTATTTTTAAGCGGAACAATATTTGTTTTATATCTCTTGTCTGAGCAGGCAGCTATACCTCCTGTGTAACATATATTTCCTGCTACATGAAGCCTTTGCGAAGGTGTAGTTGTTCCTATACCAACATTGCCATTTAGCAATTGTATATTTCCTGCTGTTCCGGTTCCATCTTGTATTCCTGATTTTAAAATAAGATTACCACCATTTGAATTTCCACTGCCACAAGCGCCGGCTCCATTTACATAGCCGCCTTCGCAAACTATACTTGCAGCATCAGTTACTGTATAATTTTGTCCGCCTTGAATTGTTACATCCGAATGAGTTCCATTTGCCAGCGACCAGCAGGATGTTGCACCAGCTTTAATTGAAATACTTCCACCCGTAGTATTATAACCACTGCCTGCATTAATAGTCACATTGCCAGTTGCACCCAAACCTGAATAACCTGCTCCACCAGCAGGTAAATTTGCTCCTGCAGATAGTATCAAATCTCCGCCAGCGCCGCCAGCACTCACTCCAGCATTTCCACCCCTTATTGTCATCGTTCCACCACTGCCGGTTCCGTCGCCGGAATGTATAATCATATTTGTTTGTCCTGCACCTGAATAAATTGTTCCGGTTCCACTAAGTAATAAATTACCATTTACTTCCAATTTTTCAGCAGGCGTTATTGTATTGATACCAACTCGACCTGTTGAAAAATCTCCATAAATCAAAGGCGGATTAACACTGCTGTTGGCGATATATAATTTATTGGACCCGGTTGTTTCACTGTATCCTGCCCTGTATCCAATAAACACATTGTTACTGCCTGTTGTTAAACTATATCCCGATTGATAACCCAAAATGGTATTATTTGAATAGGAATTATTGAGTACTCCCAATCCTGCATCGTCTCCTATAATTGTATTATTGCTGCCGGTAACATTGTTATGTAATGCTTGTGATCCAACTGCTGTATTATAACTTCCCGTTGTATTATAATACATGGCCATTGCCCCGTTTGTTGTATTATACTGCCCACCAGTATTTTTATAAAGCGCTGCCCAGCCGCCAGCAGTATTCAATTGACCACTGGTATTATTGAATAGTGTAAGATTTCCAACTGCTGTGTTTTGATAACCAGTTGTATTGTTTCTTAAAGCCCTGCTTCCAATGGCTGTATTCAAATATCCATTTGAATTTGCTGTTGGCTGATTGGCATAAAGGGCGCTGTCACCTACTGCAACGTTTTCACTGTTCCATGGAGTGTTACTGTTGCTGTAAGATTGGGAATACAAAGCCTGGTTGCCTATTGCAATATTGTGGCTGGCTGTTGTGTTAAAATAAAGTGCCGGCGAACCCACAGCAACATTATCTGTGCCGGTGGTATTGTTACGCAACGAATAAAAGCCATTTGCCGTATTATACCTTCCGCTGGTGTTGTAATAAAGCGCTTCGGTTCCGGTTGCTGTGTTATCATCGCCGGTATAGTTTAAAAAAAGCGCCCGGTGGCCGATGGCAGTATTGTTATTGCCAGTCGAATTAGAATCCAGGGTTCCATATCCCAATGCGGTATTGTAGTTTCCGGTGGTATTTGCAAACAATGCCTGGAAACCGATGCCCGTAATAAAATTGCTTGTTGAATTATTGTAACCACTCTGGTAGCCAAGTAACACAGGGCCCGCCGGGTCAATTCTTCCCGATTTTTGATTGTTGACCCTGAAGTTAAGCGCCACATTATCCCTGGTGCCAATAAAACTTGAAGCATCGGCAGTGCCGGTATTGCCGCCGGTTTTCCATGCCAGCGAATCTGCATTGGCATTGCTGATAATCCATGTCCATCTACTGCCGTTATAATAATAAAATCCAATGCTGTCTGGTGCATTTTGAAAAATCAACAATCCGGTTGCTGGCGATGCAATGCCATTTCTTTCCGTCCTCGTCATCCGGGGAACCAGCACACCTTTGATGCTGCTTTTTACATCAAGCAAGGCGCTTGCATTGGCGGCGCTGCCATCGGTATTAATTGCAAAAGACTGACTGAAAATATAAGAGTTTGCCGTAAACAACAGCATCAGGAGAGTAACTGACTTTTTCTTCATGGTGAATTTTTTTTCATCATAAAGCTATACTATCAAATGCGTAAATCCTATCCCATTATATTGGTATATTAAGCCAGTTCGGGATAAAGCGGAAACTGCAGCATAAATGCTTTCACTTCTTCTTTTACAGAAGCAATCACTTGCTCATCATCAATATTCATTAAAATCCTGTCAATAAAATCAACAACGGGTTGCATGTGCTCTTCCTTCATGCCACGGGTGGTTATTGCCGGCACGCCCACTCTTATACCAGAAGTAACAAAAGGGCTTTTGTCATCGAACGGCACGGCATTTTTGTTTAAAGTAATATGCGCTTTGTCTAAAGTTTCCTGTGCTTTTTTGCAGAGATATTTTTATTACGCAGGTCTATCAGCATTAAATGATTATCGGTTCCGCCGCTGATAAGGTTATAGTCTTTTTTAACGAAAGCAGCAGCCATTGCCTGTGCGTTACTGATGATTTGTTGTCCGTATGCTTTAAAATCTTCTGATAAAATTTCGCCGAAGGCAACAGCTTTGGCAGCAATTACATGTTCAAGCGGCCCGCCCTGTGTACCCGGAAAAATAGCAAGGTCAAGCAACGAACTCATCATTCTTAAATTTCCTTTGGGGTCTTTTATTCCCCAGGGATTTTCAAAATCATGGCGCAGCATAATGATGCCACCTCTTGGCCCACGCAAAGTTTTATGTGTGGTGGAAGTAACAATATGACAATGATCGAAGGGGTCGTTTAATAGGCCGGCAGCAATTAAACCTGCAGGATGTGCAATGTCTGCAAAAACTATTGCACCAATTTCATCAGCTACAGCCCGGATGCGTTTGTAATCCCACTCCCGGCTGTAAGCCGAAGCGCCGCAAATAATCATCTTGGGTTTTTCGGCACGGGCCTTTGCTTCTAATTGTTCGTAGTCAACAATACCATCTTTTGTTACTCCATAATGCAGTGCCTGGTATGTTTTTCCGCTAAAGTTGGCAGCGCTGCCATGTGTAAGGTGCCCGCCCATGCTAAGGTCGAGGCCTAAAAATTTTTCGCCGGGTTTCATCGCTGCAAGAAAAACAGCACCATTTGCCTGTGCACCGCTATGTGGTTGCACATTTGCCCAGCTTGCATTAAATATCTTTTTTAATCTTTCAATTGCCAGGGTTTCAATTTCATCTACCACTTCGCAACCGCCATAATATCTTTTGCCGGGATAACCTTCTGCATATTTATTGGTAAGCGATGTTCCCATTGCCTGCATAACCTGCAGCGAAGTAAAATTTTCAGAAGCTATCAGTTCAATGCCATTGCGCTGGCGTTCAAGTTCTTTGTTTATTAAATCAAAAATTACGGTATCTCTTTGCATAAAATTTTATTGAATTGCAAATATAAGGTTAAGCAATAATGTTGCATAAAGCAGATGGTTTAAAGAATACACATCTTGTTATTAATTTTCCTAACTTCACCCCCCTGATAAAAAATTGCCTTAACCAAAGTTCAAGCATGAAGGCTATTATTCCCGTTGCAGGCGCAGGCACCAAGCTGCGTCCGCATACATATACTCAACCAAAGGCTTTAATTCCCTTAGCAGGAAAGACAATCCTCAGTATTATAATTGACCAGTTAAAGGAAGCCGGTATCAACGATTTCATTTTTATTATTGGCCACCTGGGAGAAAAAATACAGGATTATGTTCACCTCAAGCATCCGGATATCAACAGCCATTTTATTCAGCAAAACGAACGGCAGGGCACCGGCCACGCCATTGATTTGACAAAGGAAATTGTGGGTGATGATGAAGTATTTATTGTGCTGGGCGATACGATTGCTGAGTATGATGTAAAAGAAGTGCTGCAATCGCCCTATAATATGCTGGGTGTAAAAAAAGTAGATGACCCCCGTAATTTTGGCGTAGCCGAAATAGAAGATGACGGTTTCATCAGCCTTGTGGTAGAAAAGCCTGCTATACCCAAAAGCAATATGGCATTGGTGGGTTTGTATAAAATTAAAGAAACCCATTTTTTATTTACCTGCCTTAAAACCATTTTTGAAAAAGATATAAAAAGCAACGACGAGTTCAACCTTACCGATGCACTGGAATGTATGATTCAGAGCGGTGCCAAATTCAAAAGCTTTAAAGTGCAAAACTGGTTCGACTGTGGCAAGAAGGAAACCCTGCTTGAATCCAATGCTACGTTGCTTAAAAAATTTGGCGGTAATATTTCCCAAAAACATACTTTCGAGAATACCATTATCATACCGCCGGTTAGCATTGCCGAAGGCTGCGAAATAAAAAATTCTGTTATAGGCCCCAATGTTGCTATTGGCGAAAATGCAAAACTGAATCATTCAATTATCAGGGACTCCATCATTGGCTCTTATTCCAATCTTTTTGAAATTGTATTGAACAACTCACTCATTGGCAGCGATGCCGAAGTAAAGGGCGAAAGCCGCACCCTTAATATAGGAGATAATACTGCTATCGATTTAGGCGATGGCACCAAATGATGATTTTGTTTTCCTACTTTTTATTGACTTTTTTCTTGGTTTACAAAATAAAATCTTTTACTTTGCGTTTCAAAGTACTTTCTGTTTTATGATTTTAAAGCTATGAAAGGGAAAAGCTACATTTGGCGATGCAAAACAGGATAACAAAGCTATTTGAAATTGAATACCCGATTATACAGGCGGGGATGATTTGGGCAAGCGGATGGAAACTTGCCAGTGCAGTAAGCAATGCAGGTGGCCTGGGTTTAATTGGCAGTGGAAGCATGTATCCCGATGTATTAAAAGAACATATTAAAAAATGCAGGGCGGCAACAGGAAAAACATTTGGAGTAAATGTGCCATTGCTTTACCCCGGCATTGACAAGCACATTGAAATAATTATTGAAGAAAAAGTGCCTGTTGTTTTCACTTCGGCTGGAAACCCTAAAACATGGACTGCTTTGCTGAAAGAAAAAGGGATTAAAGTGGTTCACGTGGTAAGCAGCAGCAAGTTTGCTTTAAAAGCGCAGCAAGCCGGTTGCGATGCGGTGGTTGCAGAAGGTTTTGAAGCAGGCGGGCACAATGGAAGAGAAGAAACCACCACCATGGTTTTGGTGCCTGCGGTTTGCAATGCAGTTGACATTCCGGTGATAGCAGCAGGCGGCATTGCAACAGGAAGACAGATGATGGCGGCTATGGTGCTAGGTGCAGAGGGTGTGCAGATTGGAAGTCGCTTTGTTGCAAGCATTGAAGCATCATCGCATAATAATTTTAAAGAAGCAGTGATTAATGCAAAGGAAGGTGATACCATGTTGTCGTTAAAACAACTCACTCCTGTAAGGCTGATAAAAAATAAATTTTACAGCGAAATAAAGGAGGCAGAAGAAAACGGGGCATCAGCAGAAGAACTGCATAAACTATTAGGCAGGGCAAGGGCAAAGAAAGGAATGTTTGAGGGCAATATGGAAGAAGGAGAACTGGAAATTGGGCAGGTAAGTACTTTAATAAACAATATCAAACCAGCAGCAGAAATAGTGAAAGAGATATGGCAGGAGTTCGAAATAACTCAAACAAAGCCACTGAAATAATTCGCTATATTTGCGGCAATTTTTAAAAAATAATTTTCAACTAATGTTACAAAAAAACGGGCAGGTGTTTTCAGGTTTTAAAAAAGCTTTTATCTTATTTTTTTTAACCTGCTTGGTTTTTTCAGTTAAAGTGCATGCACAGGATCCCAATAACCCGGGAATCCCTAATCTTCCCAACGTTTCCAATCTGCCCACAACATATACAAAAGCACAGCTTGATGCTATGCTGAAAGAAAATGGGCAATCGCAAAAATCGGGGCTGGGCATTGATAAAACAGGCGCTTTAAAAAACAGGATTATAGACAGGGACAGTTTGATAAGGGAAACCACGCCGCAGTCTGCAAATACAACCGATGATACCTATGGTATGCATTTATTCAGGGGTGGGGCAGTGGCTGCAGTTTCTGAATTATCTACTCCGCCGCTTGACTATCCAATTGGTGTTTACGACCAGATAATAGTTTCGCTTTGGGGCGGTGCCGAAGCCACATTTGATTATACGGTTGCAAGAGATGGTTCAATTTTCCCAACAGGATTAGGTAAAATTTATTTGCAGGGGTTGACTTTTGAAAATGTAAGATCGCTTATCATTCAGCGTTTCAGAAGCGTTGTTCCCGGCGGCACCAATATTACCGTTTCATTGGGCCAGCCACGTACCATCACTGTAAATGTTGCCGGCGAAGTAAATACCCAGGGCCCTGTTACAGTTTCGGCTTTTACAAATGCTTTTAATATTATTGCTGTTTCTGGCGGTCCAACTGATCTTGCAAACCTTCGTGAAATTTTAATTAAAAGAAACGGTAAAGTAATAGATGAACTAGATGTATATAAATATTTAACCACTGGCGATTTTGGTAAACATATCTACATGGAGAATAACGATTTTGTTATCATTCAGACAGTAGCGAAAAAGGTGAAAGCAGAGGGTAAGTTTAAAAGGCCCATGTATTACCAGCTAAAAAAAGATGAAGGCATAAAAGCGCTTTTAAAATATTCGGGAGGCTTAACCAAAGATGCATTTTCAACCGGGGTAAAGGTTTACAGAACCGACATGGAAAAGCAAACCATTAAAGACGTTAATGTAACGGCCATTATTAACCCCACTAATGCAGATGTATTAAGGAAAGTTGATTTTCCGCTGGAAGACGGAGATATTGTTAAAGTAATTCCAGTTAATCCGGGTTTGGTAAATAAGGTGGAAGTGAAAGGAGAGATTTCTTATCCAGGGCAATATGAAATAAGAAAGGGAGATAAATTGTTTGATATAATAAACCGTGCCGGTGGTATTACCCGAAACACATATTTACCCCGTGCATACATTTTCAGGGGTGGTGGCGACAGTACCAATATTAAAGCCAACAAACTGGAAGTTAATTTAAATGATATTGCAAAAAACGATACCACCAGTTTAAACAATGTGGAGTTAATTGCCAACGACCAGATTTTACTATTTAACAACAATGAATTTGGTGATAAGCAGTATGTAGAAATTTTTGGTGAGGTTCGCAAGCCCGGTAAAATAAATAAATACGGTGGAATGACGCTGCAGGATTTATTATTTCTGTCGGGAGGTTTAAAGCAATCTGCAGAATATGGCCGCATAGAAATTTCAAGTGTGCTGGATATTGATTCTGCCAAACAGGAGCAAAAACCTACCCGTGTTTTAATACGTCAACTCAAAATTTTACCCGAGCTTGATTTGGACAGTGTTTCTGCAAGAATAGAGCTGAAGCCTTATGACCAGGTTTATGTAAGAAAAAACCCCACTTTCGAATTGCAGCAATTGATACAGGTAAACGGATTGGTAAAATATCCGGGGCCTTATCCCCGCCTTGATAAATACGAACGATTATCATCTTATATTGAAAGGGCAGGTGGTGTTGTTGACAATGCAGATTTAGCCGGTGCAATTCTCTACCGTAAAAAAATACAGTATTTCAGAGATAATGTGGTAGGAAAAACTTCGGGTAATAATCTTAATGATGTTACTGGTGGAAATAATAATGGTGAAGATTACAACGGTGCTAAAGCCAAAGTAAAAACCGATTCTTTGGGCGGCCTGGTAATTGATTCTGTTAAAAGAGAAGTTACAGAGCCATTGCAGGAGCCAGTAAGTATTGAGTTATATAAGGCACTGCAGTATAAAAATTCCAAGTACGATATTATTATGCAGGAAGGGGATATTATTTTTATTCCCGAAATAAATCCGTTTGTAAATGTAAAAGGAACAGTTCAATCTGCTTTAAAACTCACTTTTGATAAAGAACATACCAATGTAGGATATTATATAGATAAAGCAGGCGGTTACAGCAAGCGGCCATGGCGCAGCCGTATTTATGTTTTATATGCAAACGGAAAAAGCAGGCGCACCAAAAACATTTTCTTCCTGCATTTTTATCCAAAGGTAGAAGAAGGAAGTACTGTGGTGGTTCCTTACAGGCCTGAAGGAAAAGAAGTAACCGATGCAGTACAGCAGGTGTTGTTCTCAAGTGTACCAATCATTACAGGTATTATTCTTTCCAAAGTAATAAAATAAAAGGCAAAAGCAATAAACAACTGACGAATGAATAATATTGAACTGATAAAACAACTCCTTAAGCGGATTAAAAAATTCAGCTGGCTCATTGCACTTTTAGCATTGGGCTTTGCCGGATTTTTTTATTACATGGCTAAGCAGGGTATAGTAACTTACAATTCAAAAGCCACTGTTTTCCCTTTAAACAGCTCAAGCGATAATACCATTTCCAATTCTACCATCAGCAATATCCTTGGTTTGTCGGATGCGCCAAAATCATTTAGCGGCGAAGCTTCTATAAATATTGTGGAGCTTGCCTTAAGCCGCCGCACCCGGGAAGCTGTGGCCAACACCAGAGTGCCCGAAATGGAAAATAAGCTGATAGCCGAATTGCTCATTGATGAATGGAATAAGCATACCGGCTTTATGCAAAATCCTAAAATTGGAAAACCAACCGACAGCCTTGCACTAATAAATACCGGCAGCAATCTTTTAAAGGCAGGTTTTGCCGCCAAGATTAATAAAAACGGAATTCTTGAAATGACCTATAGTAACAGCAGCCAGGTTTTAGTGAAGGCTGTGAGTTATGCTTATGTTCAGAATATTTCTGATTTTTATATTGAATTAAAGAAAGAAAAAGCCGAAGTAGATTTCAGGTTTGCTGTTAAAAAAGCCGATTCGTTGCTGAAAGTTTTAAATGAACTGGACAAGCAGGCTGTTTCACTTGATGAACGTACTTTTTTTACCAACGACGAACTGAAACGCTACAGTTTACCTAAGTTTAACCTGGCACAGGATAAGCAGGCTGTGCAGCAACAATATTATTATGCAGTAAACAACCGTGAAGGAGCAGCCTATAAATTGCAAAAAGAAACTCCCATCATTAAAATATTGGATAAGCCCGAACCTCCTTACGATTCAGCCGGTAAATCCACCACTTTTTATATTATTATTGGTTTGTTCCTGGGTACAATTTTGGGGCTTGTACTGGTAAGCTGGAAAATTATCAGTAAATATCTTGAAGGCGAAATAAATAAAGCCATTGAAAAGGCAAGCAAGCCTAAAGAAAAACCCGATGAAGTAAAAGCTTAACAAAAAACGATGTTATGATAAAAGCCATCCCGATAAGGATGGCTTTTAAGTTTTATGCTTTGCGAAAAGCCCATTTAAATAATTCTTTCCAGCTTGGTTTTTTGCCATACATCAAGATACCAATGCGGTAAATTCTTGCCGCAAACCAGGTAGTAAATATAAAGCCTGCAATTAAAAATGCCATTGACAAACCCAATTGCCACCAGGGAACTGTATTGGGAACTCCGAACGGAATCCTTGCCATCATTACAATGGGCGAACTGAATGGAATGATGCTTGCCCACACTGCCAGCGGACTCGATGGATTGGCAATAGCCGGTGTCATAATAGCGATAGAAAAAATCACCAGCATGGTAATAGGGAAACTCAATGATTGTGCTTCTCTCATATCTTCGTTAATAGCGCTGCCAATGGCAGCATATAATGATGAATAAAAGAAAAAGCCACCCAGCAAATAAAAAATAAAGCATCCTACCACCAATGGTACATTCACACTTGTAAAAACTTCTTGCACATTGCCCACCATTTGGCTCATGTTACCACTGCTGCCCGATGATTTGCCAATATTATAAACTATAAAAATGAAAGCAATCCACAATAAAAATTGAGTAAGTGCCACCATGGCAATGCCCAATATTTTACCCAGCATCAACTGAAATGGTTTAACAGATGAAACCACCACTTCTGCAATGCGGTTTGTTTTTTCTTCTGTTACACCCATCATTACCTGGCTGCCGTAAAGCAGTAAAATAAAATACATCAGGAAACCGCACACAAAACCAATCGTTGTTGCCGTGCCGGCATTGGCAGTCTGGTCTTTAATGTTTAATAATTTTAAATTAATGCTGCTGCTTAAAATAATTTTTTTTGCAGAGTCTATACCAAGGCTGTCATTTTTTATTTCACGCCATATTTTATTCAGCTTGTTTTCAACCGGCATTTTAGCACCAAGGCCGTATGTTTTGTTGGTAATAAGCTGCAGGCTGTCTAAACTTTTTTTCCATGTGGCATTGCTGCCGATTTCTATATAGCCCTGATAACCCTGTTTACTGTAATCTTTTTTAAACCCTTCTATATTTGAATTTATAAGTGTTATTTTATTGAGGGAGTCAAAAGCATTTGCCTTGTTAATCCTACTTTCGGTAAACATTCCCGAATTGTCAATAAGGCCAATCTTTAAATTTTCCTTGCTTTTGTCGGCAATATATCCGGTGCCAAATATCAGCCCCAGGTAAAGCAGCGGAAATAATACGGTTCCGATAATGAATGTTTTTTTTCTTACCCTGGTAAGATATTCTCTTTTAATAATTAGCCATATTTTTTTCATCTGCCGTGGAATTTGTAGTTTGTAAATTATGCTTCTGCTTTTTGAAACTGCCTTGCTGTTGGTGTGCCTTCTACCAGCCGTATAAAAATTTCATTCAGCGATGGAAGCAGTTCTTTAAAAGAAACAATACTGCTTCCATTGTTAATGAAATGGCTGAGTACATCATTGGGTTTATACCCTTCATTAATTTTTACAACCAGTTCATCTTTGTTTGTTTTTACAGTTTCAAAAGTCATGCTGCTGATGTTGGCAGGGATATTTTCGAGCCTGATACCAAAAAGGTTTTCTTTAAAATCCTGTTTGATGCCGGCAACTGTGCCATCTAAAATTTTCTGGCCTTTATTTACCAGCACAATTTTATCGCATATCTCTTCCACCTGCTCCATCCTGTGTGTGCTGAAGATGATGGTAGTGCCCTTTTGTGCAAGGCGGTAAATTTCATCTTTTATCAGGTTGGCATTAACAGGGTCAAGACCGCTGAAGGGTTCATCTAATATGATTAATTCGGGTTCATGTAAAACAGTAATTACAAACTGCAATTTTTGCCCCATGCCTTTACTAAGGTCTTCCACTTTTTTATTCCACCATGTTTGCATATCAAGTCTTACAAACCAATCCTGAATTTTTTTCATGGCATCGCTGCGGCTTAGCCCTTTTAATTGAGCAAGATATAATGCCTGCTCACCAATTTTCATCTTTTTATACAGGCCTCTTTCCTCTGGCATGTAACCAATGTATTTCACATCATTTTCAGGGTCAAACTTTTTTCCGTTTAAAAGAATATTACCAGAATCGGGATAAAAAATGCCGGTGATCATTCTAATCAAAGTTGTTTTGCCGGCACCATTGGGGCCAAGCAAACCAAAAATGCTTCCTTTAGAAATGGTAAGGCTTATATCATCCACCGCTTTTTGAGTGGCAAAATATTTTTTCAGGTTCTGGAGTTCTAAAATGTTCATTGTTTATTTTTTCAGCCTCAAATGTAGTGTTGTAAAAAGCAACCAGTAGTTATTTTTTTACAAGTGGTAAAAATTGATGAGAAACTATATAAACATTGCAGCTAATTGATTTGCCACCCTTTCTCCATCCATCGCAGCGCTTACAATTCCGCCTGCATAGCCTGCTCCCTCGCCGCAAGGGTACAAATTTTTTATTTGCGGATGTTGCAGGGTTTCATTATCCCGGGGGATACGAACTGGTGATGAAGTTCTGCTTTCTGTAGCCACCACCACCGCTTCATTAGTAAAATAACCAGGCATTTTTTTCCCAAAATCAATAAAACCTTTTGCCAACGATTGATAAATAAAACCTGGCAATACATCTTTTAATTGTATTGAAGATAAACCCGGTTGGTAGGAGCAATCCGGTAAAGAAGAAGATAATTTTCCATTGCTGAAATCAACCATTCTTTGTGCCGGGGCCACAAATTTTCCACCACCGCTTTCAAAACAATTTTGCTCCACCATTTGCTGAAACCAAAGCAATGTGAGTGGTTCATCTTTAGCATTTAGAATTTTGTATTTAGAATTTTGTATTTCCCTTATTGCATCCTCTAACTCCACCTGCACCACCATTCCGCTATTTGCATAAGGGTTGTTTCGCTTGCTCGGGCTCCATCCGTTTACAACTAATTCTCCCGGCGAAGTGGCGGCAGGCGCAATAATACCGCCAGGACACATGCAAAATGAAAAAACACCACGGCCATTTACCTGCTGCACCAAACTATAAGCAGCCGGGGGCAAAAAATTATTATTTGCATTGCTGCGGTACTGGCAGGCGTTAATAAGTTCTTGCGGATGTTCAATTCTAACACCCAGTGCAAAAGGTTTGGCTTCAATTAAAATATCTTTTTTGTGAAGCATTTCAAAAATATCCCTGGCGCTGTGGCCGGTGGCTAAAATAAAAGCATTGCCTTCAAATAAATTTCCTTCTGCTGTTTTTACTGCTTTAATTTTTTCTTTATTGATCATAAAATCAGTAACTTTTTTTTCAAAGAGAAATTCACCACCGCAATCCACAATTTTTTCTCTTATGGCAGTAATAATGTGGGGTAGTTTATTGGTGCCGATATGCGGATGGGCTTCGAACAAAATTTTTTCTTCGGCACCAAAATGAACAAAGAGATTCAGTATCCTGTCAATATCGCCCCGTTTGTTGCTTCTTGTATAAAGTTTGCCATCGCTGTAAGTGCCGGCACCACCTTCGCCAAAGCAGTAATTGCTTTCGGGGTTCACAATGCCTTCTTTATTAAGTATTGCCAGGTCCCGCCGTCTTGCCTTCACATCTTTGCCTCTCTCTAAAATGATTGGTTTAATGCCCAGTTCAATCAGTTTTAATGCTGCAAACAAACCTGCAGGGCCGGCACCAATGATGATTACTTTTTTTTCGGCTTTGCTTACCTCTTTAAAATTAAATGCCTGGATTTCTCTATCATAAAAAGGCTCTTCAATAAAAGCATTTACCGTAAGGTTCACCCAAATGGTTTTCGCCCTTGCATCAATCGAATGTTTAAGAATATGAAAGCCTGTAACAGCACTTTCTTTTTTGCCCGAAGTGTTGGCAATAAGTTTTTTTATTGTAGCATCATCTGCTGCTTCGGAAGGAAGCAGGCGTAAAGAAATTTTTTGTTTCATATTCAAAAGCCGGATAGTTATCCCGGATTTTTTTTTTACTTCACAAATATCTCCTTCATGGTTCCCCCTTTTCCGCAGGATGCTGTGCAAGGGAGCGGAGGGGGTTAAAACGGCAAATCATCCACTGCGTCCGGCGCCGATGCAGAAAATGTATCCAATGGTTCTATAAACTCATTGTCGGTTGTAGCTTTGTTGTTGCCGGGTTGCATTATCTGTTCAATGCGCCATGCATCCAGGTTGGTAATGTAATTTACCTTACCGTCTTTTTCCCACTTGCTTCCCTTGATGTTGAAATATACTTTTATTTCATCGCCAATATTAACCCTGTCAATAATGGTTGTTTTATCCTGAACGCACTGAAACTTTGCGTAGTTGGTAATAGTTCTACCATTAAAGTCATCACTTTTTTCAACAGCAAATTCTCTTGTTTTGAAGGTTTCTGTCCGTTGCACTGTGTCATACTTGGCCACTAATTTTCCAGTTAATTCGTAACTCATTGCATAAAATTTAGATACCAAAAGTAAATTTATTTAATGATAAAATAATTGTTTGTTCATTTTAAAAATGTTTCTAAAATTTAACTACCTTGTTTTTCTTCAATCTTTATTAACCCGTTATGCGTAAGTTTTCATTTTTTATTCCGTTTCTTGTTATTGCTGTTTTATCATGCAACACTGCTTATCAGGCCAAATCAGTTCAATATAAAGATTACAGGCTTACTGCAGCAGCTCAGCAAAATGAAAACATCAATGTTTTACTTAAACCATATTCCGACAGTGTAAATAACAGCATGAATGGTATCATTGCCGTCTCAGAAATTACACTCGAAAAAAAACAACCCGAAGGAACCCTTGGAAATTTATTGGCCGATGCAATGCTTTCAACTGCTAAACAAAAATATAATACTGCTGTAGATTTCTCTTTGATGAATAATGGCGGCATCCGCTTGCCATCACTGGCAGCAGGTAATATTACAAGAGGCAAGGTATTTGAGCTTGCACCTTTTGATAATATAATTGTATTACAAAAACTAAATGGCAAAACTTTGCAGGAATTATTGAATCATATTTCTGGCAAGGGGGGCTGGCCGGCATCGGGCATCAGCTGGCAGATTAAAGATAAAAAAGCAATCAATATTACAGTAGGAGGAGCTCCTTTAAATGAATTGTACACTTACACAATGGCTACACTTGATTATGTTGCCAATGGTGGCGATGATTGCGTCATGTTACGCCCAATTCCACAAATTAATAATGGTTATTTATTCAGAGATGCTGTAATTGAATATTTCACTTCAATTAACAAACAGGGCAAAAAAATATCTTCTAAAATAGAAAACCGGGTTACCAATGTACAGTAGAAGAAAATTTATAACACAGTCTGCACTGGCGGCGGGGGCAATGTTTACTTCCAATTCGCTTTTTGCCGAGTTGCAACAGGAAAATGCTTCAAAAAAGCTCACTATCCTTCATACAAATGATGTACACAGCCGCCTGGAACCTTTCCCCATGGATGGCGGCCGAAACCAGGGGCTTGGCGGAGTGGCAGCAAGGGCAGAACTGATTAAAAAAATACGCAGCGAAGAAAAGCATGTTCTTTTGCTGGATGCAGGCGATATTTTTCAGGGTACACCTTACTTTAATATATACAAAGGCGAACCAGAAATGAAAGCAATGGGAGCGATGGGTTATGATGCAGCAACAATGGGCAATCATGATTTTGATGGCGGCCTCGAGGATTTTGCAACACAATTAAAGCATGGAAATTTTCCAATTCTTCTTTGTAATTATGATATGACCAATACGCCAATGGAAGGAAAATATCAGCCCTATAAAATTTTTAAAAAAGGAAAATTAAAAATTGGTGTCACAGGTGTTGGTATAGAAATGAGTGGTCTTATACCGGATAATTTATTTGGCAACACAAAATATTTAGACCCGATACAAAATGTAAATGCAACAGCTGCTAAATTAAAAAAAGAGAAAGGATGCGATATGATTATTTGTCTCAGTCATTTGGGTTATCAGTACAAAGACAATAAAAATAAAGTAAGCGATGAAGTGCTTGCAAAAGAAACTAGTAACATTGATTTGATAATTGGAGGTCACACTCACACATTTTTGGATGCACCGGTTTTGTATAAAAATAAATCGGGCAGCGATGTGCTGGTGAACCAGGTGGGATGGGCAGGCATCATTTTGGGCCGTTTGGACTTCGATTTTTCGGTTCAAAAAAAGAAAAACTTGTCAAAATCGCATACTGTGGTCGTAGGGGAAAAAACAAATGAATAAAAAATTTTTTTTTCAACAAATTGTTTAGATATTCGCTGTCCTGCCAAAGAAATTTTTTCAATTACAAATGAAACAATTTCCAACACAGAAAAACCAGTACTGAATTTTCTTAACTCAATATAAATCGCTTAAGGACTAATGGAGAAAGCTTTTGAAAAAGTATGGATTAATTGTTTAGAGATAATCAAAGACATTGTAGAATGGCAGCATTTCAAAACATGGTTCGAACCTATTAAGCCGGTTGCATTAAAAGAAAAAATTTTAACGATACAGGTACCAAGTCAGTTTTTTTATGAGTACCTCGAAGAACATTATATTTCTTTACTGGCAAAAACATTAAAGAGGGAGTTAGGAAAAGATGCAAGATTAGAATACAGAATAATGGTTGATAGCGGCAACAGCAAAAACAAACCGCTTACTACAGATATACCAGGCAATGGTTACAAATCTTATTCAAACAACGAAATGGATTTTCCTTTAGTCATAAATAACCCGGTTAAAAATCCATTTGTGATTCCTGGTCTGAAAAAGATGCAGATTGACCCTCAGCTCAATCATGCTTACACATTCGATACTTTTATAGAAGGAGATTGTAACCGGGTTGCCCGCCGTGCCGGCAAAACTGTGGCCGAAAAGCCCGGAGCTACTTCCTTTAATCCCCTGGTTATATATGGTGGTGTTGGTTTGGGCAAAACCCATCTGGCACAGGCTATCGGAAATGAAGTAAAAAGGCTACACAATAACAAAGTAGTACTGTATGTAAGTTCCGAAAAGTTCATCAACCAGTTTATTGACCATGGCCGCAATGGTGCTATCAACGATTTTATCCATTTTTATCAGTTAATAGATGTTTTAATTATAGATGACGTTCAGTTTTTTAACCGTGCTGAAAAAAGCCAGGATGCCTTTTTTTCCATCTTCAATCACCTGCACCAGAGCGGTAAGCAATTAATTCTTACCAGCGATAAACCACCAAAAGATTTAGAAGGTGTTCAGGAACGTTTATTAAGCCGTTTCCGCTGGGGTTTAAGTGCCGATTTACAGGCGCCTGACTATGATACCAAAATCGAAATACTGGAAAAGAAAATGAAAAACGACGGCCTCGAAATGCCCCGTGAAGTAGTTAAATACATTGCATACAATATCAATAGCAATATAAGGGAACTGGAAGGTGCATTAATATCTTTGTTGGCACAATCTTCGCTTAACAAGCGTGAAATTGATCTTGAATTAGCTAAGAAAGTGTTACGCAATTTTGTAAAATCATCCAGTAAAGAAATAACAATAGATGCCATCCAAAAAATGGTATGCGAATACTTTGATGTGCCTTATGATAAGTTGTTGCAAAAGACCAGAAAGAGAGAAATTGTTCAGGCACGCCAGATAACCATGTATCTGTCCAAAGCATTCACCAAAAATTCACTTAAGACAATTGGCGAGCATTTTGGCGGCAGAGATCATACTACTGTAATTCACAGTTGCCAAACAGTAAAAGATTTAATGGATACCGACAGCCTGTTTAAAGAAAGTGTTATGGAACTGCAGCAAAAAGTTCAGTTAGCAGCCATGTAAAATAGTTTAATCAAGTACAAACAGAAACTTCCAGGTTCTTAATTGAGCCTGGATTTTTTTTTTTGTAGAATTGTAAACAAAAAAGCCCCGATCTAATCGGGGCTCGTAAATACAAAAGTGTCGGGGCGGCAAGATTCGAACTTGCGACCTCCTGGTCCCAAACCAGGCGCGATAACCGGGCTACGCTACGCCCCGAACTATTAAAAACCGGTGTCTGTTAAGAACTTTTTTTGCGGAGAGGGTGGGATTCGAACCCACGGTACAGTTTAACCCGTACGACGATTTAGCAAACCGTTCCTTTCGGCCTCTCAGGCACCTCTCCGAAATACCTATAAATAAAATAACTTCTTCTAACCAATCCTTTCCGGAAGCTCCACCAAAACTGCCTTTGATTATAAAGGGTGGCAAAAATACAATTCAATACCCTATCGCCCAAAACTAATTGAAAATAATTTGAGAATACTGCATTTTAGCTTCACTTTGATTACACTTCTACTTCGCTCAGTGTTCCCCAATGCTATGCAGTACAAGGGAGCCCCGCCTTGGCGGGGACGATGATCAATAATGCCCGTATCTAAAAAAATTATTTCAGGTTGTGATACACCTTCTGCACATCATCATCCTGCTCCAGATGGTCAACTAATTTTAATACTTCATTTGCCTGCTCTTCGGGAAGCTCCATTGTAGTTGTTGGTATCCTTGTAAGTTCGGCACTTATAACTTCAATCTTTTTTTCTTCCAGTGCTTTAGCCATATTTCCGAACTCGGTAAATGCAGTACGGATAACAATATTACCTTCTGAGTCTTCACCAATCTCTTCCAGGCCAAAATCAATCAACTCCAGTTCAAGGTCATCAATATTTACGTTGTTGTTTTTTATTTTAAATTCCCCAAGGCGGTTAAAAGTAAATGCAACCGAGCCGCTGGTTCCTAAAGCACCATGCCCTTTGGTAAAATGCATCCTTACATTGGCAACCGTTCTTGTTGGGTTATCTGTAGCAGTTTCCACCATCAATGCCACACCATGCGGAGCATAACCTTCGTAAACCAGTTCTTCATAATCAGTTTTGTCTTTGCCCATTGCTCTTTTAATAGCAGCTTCCACCCTGTCTTTGGGCATGTTGCAGGCTTTGGCATTCAGGTAACATCTTCGCAGTGCAGGATTATTATCAGGCTCGGGCCCGGCAATTTTTACAGCAATGGCAATCTCTTTACCAATTCTTGTAAAGTTTTTTGCCATCTTATCCCAACGGGCAAACATGGCCCCTTTTCTAACTTCAAAAATTCTTCCCATAAATTTTTTTATTTTTTCATACACCGCCTTTTTAAGGGCGGGCTGCAAATTTACGGAAATACATTTCTTGCCTGCCCCGATTTTTTCGGGGGTTACAAGCATTTGTGCTAATGGCAGTCCCGTACGTACGGGATTGCGTCGCAATCCTTTCATCGGCATGCCATTATTGAACTTTTATCTCAGCGTAGAATAGAAACACAGATTAGACCGATGAAAATGATTAGCACAGTGAAAATCCGCCAAAATCCGTTTCATCCGTGTTCCTATCATCTTATCTTCGCCAAATGGAACAAACCTTTTCTTACCTGCAATTGCTTTCATTCTCAAAAAACATTTTCCTTAAAATTGGTTGCAGTGAAACAGATGCTGAAACCGCATCCAAAGCATTGCTTTCTGCCGATGTAAGAGGTATTGACAGTCATGGTGTGGCAAGGTTAAGTGGCTATGTGCGTCTTTGGGAAGCTAAAAGAGTTAATGCAACTCCTCAATTAAAAATTATTCATGAAACGCCTTCAACTGCTGTGGTTGATGGCGACAGTGGCCTGGGATTAGTAGTGGCACCTTATGCCATGCAGGTTGCCATAGATAAAGCACAACAATGTGGCACCGGCTGGGTAAGTGTAAAGAACAGCAATCATTTCGGCATTGCAGGTTATCATGCAATGATGGCGCTGCCGCATGATATGATTGGTATTGCCATGACAAATGCTTCAGCCCTTGTTGCCCCAACTTTTTCAATTGAAAAAATGCTGGGTACCAATCCTATTGCTGTGGCAATTCCGGCAGGCAACGAACCAGCTTTTGTTGCAGACTTCGCTACTACAACTGCTGCCAACGGCAAGCTTGAAATTTTGCAAAGAAAAAATGCGGCCACACCAACCGGCTGGGTTCAAACAAAAGAAGGCCATTCATCTGTTAATGCAAATGAATTAAAAAATGGCGGTGCTTTATTGCCATTGGGCAGCGACAGGGAACACAGTAGCCACAAAGGTTATGCACTGGGAGCCATTGTTGATATTTTTTCGGCAATACTAAGCGGAGCCAATTATGGCCCATGGGTTCCGCCTTTTCCTGCATACATCGCCATGCCCGAAAATATGCCCGGCGAAGGCATTGGCCATTTCTTTGGTGCCATGCGTATTGATGCCTTCCGCACAAAAGAGGAATTTAAACTGCACATGGATAATTGGATTCAGCGTTTTCGTTCGGCTAAAACTGTGCAGGGGCACCAAAAAGTCATCATCCCCGGCGACCCCGAAAGAGAAATGGAAGTGCTGCGAATGCAGCATAGGATTCCAGTTGTGGAATCTGTTGTGAGTGAGTTGAAACTATTGGGAGATAAATTTGACATTGCGGTGATTTAAAGCAAGCAGCAATTCATGTTTAATTCAAGTCCTTTTAAAAAAGTATTTATGCGATTTCTTCTTTTTTTGGCTTTTATCTCAATTTTTTCAACTTGTTACAGACGTCCTTACCCGGTTTCAAACAAAAAAGAATGGGGTTCAAAACCAGTATATGGAATTGATACCATTTTAAAGAAAATATCCTGGTCTGCTACGCCTGCTATCCTGAAAGATGCTGGCAATATTTATGTAAAAGGTAATTATCTCTACCAGGTGGAAACCGGTAATGGCATCCATGTCATAAACAATTCAAATCCTGCAACGGCAGCAAGAATTGGGTTCATCACTATAAACGGCTGTTCACAAATCTCAATCAAAGGAAATATTTTGTACAGCAACAATTACGACGATATGGTAATGATAGACATCAGTAATATTAATGCCATTAAAGAAGTAGCAAGAACTAAAATGGCTTTTCCTACAGGCAGGCAATATTATCCATTTTCATCACCCAAAGAAGCAGGTTATTATCAATGTCCCCGTACAGACAGCCTTGTGGTTGGGTGGGTAAAAGATTCGGTATTACCATATTGTTACAAAAATTAATCATCAGCATAAATTGTATTCAATGATTGCTTTTAAAAAAATATTTTTTGCCTTTACTGTTTCTCTTGTCATAATATCATGTGCAAAAGAAGCCCAGGATGTTTCAGCGGCAACCACCGACACTGGAAAGGGTGGTTCACTTGCAAAGTTTACCATCAGCGGCAATTTTTTATATGTAGTAGATGATTACTATTTACATACTTATGATATAACCAATCCGACTTCCCCGGTAAAAACAAGCGTAAACCAGGTTGGTAACTTTATTGAAACTATTTATCCATATAAAAACCGGCTGTTTATCGGTTCCCGAAACGGAATGTTTATTTATTCAATTGATACCCCTTCTGTTCCTTCAAAGATGGGAACAGCAAGACATGTAAGAAGTTGCGACCCGGTTGTTGCAAACGATTCAATTGCTTTTGTAACATTAAAGGGAAACACTCCATGCGGCCCTGCAGTAAGTGGTTTGTATGTACATAATATTTCCAATCTGTTTCTTCCTGTGCTTAAAAAAACTATCGAAATCAGCAGTCCTGAGGGCCTGGGTCTTCAGGATACAACGCTTTATATTTGTAATAATGGCTTCGGGTTAAAAATTTACAACGTTTCAGACCCTTACAATCCTGTTGAACGCAGAACTATCAATGATGGGAATTATTACCGGGATGTAATTCCTTATGGTAACCTTTTAATTTGCTATGTTAGTGCCGGCATTGCTTTGTATGATATTGCCAATCCCATTAACCCTGTGTTTATTAAATTAATAACTAACTGATAAGTTTCACTTTCTTCCACAAAATCAGCTTCAACTGATACTTTCCAGGCTTTGGTAACGATTTCGTAATTAGCCAAACTCATTCTTGGAAAGAACCTGCGCTTAAAATACATTTGCAGTCCTCATAAACATTTAAAGAAGCAAACGGGATGAAAGTAATGAAGTTTGGCGGCACCAGCGTTGGTAAGCCGGAAAGAATGCATCAGGTATCGCAACTGATAACTGCCGATGGCGAAAGTAAGATTGTGGTTTTATCTGCCCTTAGCGGAACCACCAATGCATTGGTTGAAATAAGTAATGCCATGGCTGCCGGCAACAAGCAGGAAGCAAAGCAACTGATTGAAAAGCTGGAAGAACATTACCGGCAGTTTGTAATAGAGCTGTTGAAATCTGAATCTGTTTCGGACCAGGCATCAAAAGTATTGCACGAACATTTTGAATTTCTCTACATCATTTTAAAAATATCTTTCAGCGAATCTTTAAATAAAGATATACTGGCACAGGGCGAGCTGCTGAGCACTAAATTATTTTCATTGTATTTATCCGAAGCCGGCATTGACCATACTTTACTCCCGGCATTGGAATTTATGACCATTGACAGTTATGATGAACCACAGATAGGAACTATAAAAGTAAAACTGGCCCAGTTGCTGAAACAAAATGAAAGCAAAACAATTTTTATAACGCAGGGATATATTTGCCGCAATGCCCGTGGCGAAGTTGATAATTTAAAAAGAGGAGGAAGTGATTACAGCGCTTCGTTAATTGCAGCAGCAGCCAACGCAACAGTGTGTGAAATTTGGACTGATATTGATGGCATGCACAACAACGACCCACGTGTGGTAAACAAAACCTTTGCAATTGAACAACTGAGTTTTGAAGAAGCTGCAGAGCTGGCTTACTTTGGCGCTAAAATTTTGCACCCAGCCAGTATATGGCCGGCGCAATTTTACAATGTGCCTGTTAAACTGCTGAATACAATGCAGCCATCAGCCAGGGGAACACTGATTGCCGAAGAAGCAGGCAGCACCGGCGTAAAAGCTATTGCAGCCAAAGATGGTATTACTGCCATAAAAATTAAAAGCAGCCGTATGTTGCTGGCGTATGGTTTTTTAAGAAAGATATTTGAAGTGTTTGAAAAATACCGGACTTCTATTGATATGATTACAACATCAGAAGTAGCGGTGTCGGTAACAATTGACAACGATATTAATTTGCCCGAAATAATAAAAGAACTGGAACCATTTGGCACCGTTGAAATTGATACCAACCAAAGTATTGTTTCGATTGTTGGCAATGAAATAACCGAAACCAAAGATATCCTGCACAAAGTTTTTGAATCAGTAAATTCGATTCCGGTTCGTATGGTGAGTTATGGCGGAAGCAGGCATAATATTTCTCTCCTCATTCCAAGAACTTATAAAGAACAGACGTTGCAATTGCTTAATAAAGGTTTGTTTGGGCTGGAATAATTACAATGCTATGCCAAGTCTTTTATAAATAAAGCTCATCAGCCAGGCCGGGCCAATCAGTAAAAATTGTACATCTTTCAAAAACGAAGGTTTCTTGCCTTCTACTTTATGACCATAAAATTGCCCAATCCATGCAAGCACAAAAAGGATAACACAAAAAAGCCAGAGTGGTATAAAATCGGCCTTTGTTATTAAGTAGCAAAGCCCCAGGCAAAAACTGCCAAACAGCAACAACCCAATCCACAGGGTTCGGGAAAGCGAAAAATAATAAATGATTGCCAGTGGCATCATTATCCAGGCAAGATTTAGCTGTAAGCCCGATATGTTCCAGGGGAGATTTACTGAATACAATAATCCAGTTATTGAAAAAAAAATGGTGGGAACACAAATCCAGTGAATGGTTTCGTTGGTTTCATTTTGGTGGCTTTCGCCGTATTCGGCAAGCCATTGTTGAATTGTTTTCATGCAGCAAATGTTAGTACTCATAAAGTTAATAAAACAATTTTGAAGCATTTTCTGATTTTGCGGTATCGTAAAAACACTCTTTTTTCCCGTTTAACAGATTTTTTACAATAAAAAGCTATGAATAAACGTCTTAGCTGTGGTTTTTCATAGGATATTGGATTTAAACGGGGCAGGATTTCCATCCAGCCCCCATTTTTTTTATGCTATGACATAAAAAAAACTCCCATAAAAGGGAGTTCAATTAAGTAAAATAACCATGGTTTTACACTACACAATCAGCATTGCATCTCCATAACTAAAAAAGCGGTATTTATCTTTAATGGCTTTTTTGTAAGCTTCCATCATTAAATCGTAACCGGCAAAAGCACAGGCCATAATCAATAAACTTGTTTTGGGCAGGTGAAAGTTGGTTACCAATGAATCGGCAATATTAAAATTGTAAGGCGGATGAATGAAATGGTTGGTCCAGCCTTCGGATGGTTTTAATAATTTTTGGGCAGTAAAGGAAGTTTCCATCGCTCTCATAGTGGTTGTGCCGATAGAACAAATCCTGTTTGCACCTTGTTTAGCTTTATTAACAACAGTGCAGGCGGCTTCTTCTATCCTGTAATATTCGGCATCCATTTTATGTTTGCTCAGATCCTCCACTTCAATTGGCCTGAAAGTTCCAAGGCCGGTATGCAGTGTAACTTCTGCAAAGCGAATGCCTTTAATCTCCAGTCTTTTTATCAGTTCTTTGCTAAAGTGTAAACCTGCCGTTGGTGCAGCCACAGCGCCCTCATGTTTAGCATAAACAGTTTGATAACGTTCTTTATCTTCTTCTTCTGGTTTACGCTTGATATATTTTGGCAAAGGTGTTTCACCTAAAAAATCCAGCATCTGCCGAAAAGATTCTTCCGTATCATCCCATAAAAAACGGATGGTGCGGCCACGGCTGGTAGTGTTGTCAATTACTTCGGCTACCAGTTCATCACTTTCTCCAAAATACAGTTTGTTACCTACACGTATTTTACGGGCAGGATCTACAATTACATCCCACAGCCGGTTGGGCTTGTTCAATTCTCTTAAGAGAAAAACTTCAATCTTGGCACCTGTTTTTTCTTTGCGGCCATACATACGTGCCGGAAAAACCTTGGTATTGTTTACTACAAAAACATCTTTGTCATCAAAATATTCCATGATGTCCTTAAAATGTTTGTTTTCAATTTGCCCTGTTTTGCGGTGCACCACCATCATGCGGCTCTCTTCACGTTTTTTGGAAGGGTGCTGGGCAATTAAATTTAAAGGAAGGTCGAACCGAAACTGTGATAATTTCATGTAATCAAATTTTAATTGTTACATGCCGTGTACCAGGGTACTGAAGTGATAGCCTTTAGAGAGGCACTTATCATGTTACGGCATGATTTTGAAGCCGCAAAGATAAGGGAAAGCGGGCAAGGATGTGGCCCAGTGTTGAAAGTTGTTAATAAATTAAGGCAATGCTAAAATGCAGGGTTTGATGAGTAAAGTTTTTTTTGCTGAATGGCTGCCGGATAGAAGTGGAAAGCCCGGTGAAGGTTTTGTGTGATAGGATTTGTGCCGGACTTGTAACGGATAGCCGGAACAAATGCTGATTAATTTTATAAAGCCAAAAGCCCCATTTGTTATTGCTTAGCCAAAAAATGCTTTTTGTAATTGTGGAAATGAAGTGCAGATTTAATCTTTGTATTATCTTTAATCAAACAACTTCCCCCTTTAATGAAATTTTGTGTAACCCTTTTACTCTTGCTGGGGTCCGTACTTTCTGCAATCAGCCAGCCTGCAAAGAAACCCGAAAAAAAATATCCCAGCCTTTTGTGGGAGATAACCGGCAACGGATTAACCAAACCATCTTACCTTTTTGGCACCATGCATGTAAGCAACAAGCAGGTGTTTCATTTAAGCGATTCTTTTTTTTATGCCATAAAAAGAACCGATGTGGTAGCGCTGGAACTGAACTCGGAAACATGGCAGCGTGACATGGTACAGATGGACAACGATGGCGAGACTTACCAGAGATTTTATTCGGACAAAAGTTTGTCGGACGGTTATATTAAAGCAGCCACTTTCAGGTTTGATAAAGATTTTGTGTTTGATGTAAAATATGCACTGATGCGTCAGCCTTACATTATCAATTCGCTGCTTTACCGCAATAATGAAGGCAGCGATGATTATGAAGAAGATACTTTCCTTGACATGTATATTTATCAAACCGGAAAAAAATTAGGCAAACGCAGCAGTGGTGTGGAAAGCTATTATGAAATGCAGATGCTGAGCATGGGGGCCGAAATTGACCGGCGCAATGAAAAAAATAAAAAAAAGAAAACCTACGATTACGATTACAATGATAACCCAAGAATGAAAGCTGATGAAGCTTACCGCAAAGGCGATTTGGATTTGCTGGATTCATTGGAAAAGATAATGCTGGAGTCGGAAGCCTTTACAGAAAAGTTTTTGTATCAGCGTAACGAAAAGCAGGCAAATGCTATGGATACCATTATGAAAAAAGGCAATTCGCTCTTTGTTGGTGTTGGTGCTGCTCACTTGCCCGGCGAGAGAGGTGTGATTGAAATGCTGCGTAAAAAAGGATACAAAATGCGGCCCATTAAAATGATTGACAGAGATGCAGTGCAGCGGGAAAAAATTGACCACCTGCATGTGCCGGTAACTTTTATTGAAAATGTTGCCGACGATGGTTTTTACAAAGTAAAACTACCCGGTGTTTTATATAAAAGAAGCGACCTGGAAAGTGGCATGGGATGGCAATATGCCGATATGGCAAATGGTGCATATTATACTGTGAGCAGAATTGAAAACCCGGGAGGGTTTACCGGTGTGAGTGAAAGCGAAGCATACCGGAAAGTGGACAGTATGTTGTATGATATTATTCCTGGTAAAATTTTAAAGAAAACTGTGGCAGTTAAAAATGGTTACAAATGTATTGACATCAGTAACAAAACACGGCGGGGCGATGTGCAGCGCTACAACATTGTGTTTACGCCCTTTGAAGTAATTATTTTTAAAATGAGCGCTACAGAAAATTATGTGCTGGGTAAAGAAGCAGCAGATTTTTTTTCATCCATTGTCCTCACTCCTTATCACAACACCCGTTGGATAAATTACCAGCCTTCGGCAGGTGGCTTTAGTGTGCAGCTGCCGCACAAACCTTATATTAAAAATGAACAGAACGGCGACTGGATGTGGGCAGCAAATGAAAACAATGTTAACTATATCATTTTAAAACGCACCGTTTTTAACGACGAAAAATTATTGAGAGATACCCTGAACCTTGGGCTGATGGAAGAAAGCTTTACGGGAAAAGAAAAAGGGCTGAAACTGCTGGAAAGAAAATTTGGAGAAAAAGGAAATACATCAACATTGGATGCTTTGTACCAAACTGCGGATACTTCTTTTTTAAATGTACATTATGTAATAAACGGCCCACATCATTATTTAACTGCTGCTAAAAGCAAAAGCAAAACGGATGTTGTAAACAATAAAGTGATTGGCTCATTTAATTTAACGCCCTTTGTTTACAGCAATGCAAAAAAATTTGAAGACACACTTTTAAATTTTGTTACACAAACTCCTATAGTGCCGCAAATGAATGATTCTTTAAAAGCACTTATGCACCATTACGGTAAAAGAAATATTTACAATTATTACGGCAGCAGCAATGAAGAGCAATATGAAAAGTATGGCAAAACCCGGTACATGACTTTTACAAACGATACTACCGGCGAAATAATTACAGTAAACACCGGCACTTATGGAAAATATTATTTCGAAAATGATTCTTTGAAAAAATACAGGACCATTGCAGATTCACTTGCCCGTGCAATTCCGGATGATGCTGTTTTAACAAAGCACCTTGATTCACTTTACAAAATTGCCCGTGGCCAGGACAATTATTATTCAGACATTGACAGCATGTATATTGTTAAGGATAAAAAATTTCTTTACCGCAATGGTATCAGCACTTATTATATCAGCTTTACAGATACAGGCTCTTCAAGACTGGTGACCCGTTATGTGCTTTCCAAAAATAACCAGCATTATAATATAAGCACAATTACAGCAGCCGGCGAACCGCAAAGCAGTTTTATAAAAAACTTTTTTGCAAATTTTAAGCCTTTTAAAGAAGTGGCAGGAAATGATATTCTTGCAAATAAAGTGGATACTTTTTTTACAGATTATTACAGCAAAGATACTTCAGTACGCAAAACGGCACGTTCGGCAATTGATGATATTGATTTTGCAAAAAAAGATATTCCTAAAATGCTGAACGCTATGAACAGCCTTTCTTTAAAAGAAAAGGATTATTTTGAAACAAAGTCAAAATGGATTGAAGCCATTGGCGATATTAAAGATTCGCTGGCAAAACCTGAGATACTTGAAGTGATGAAAACTATTTATGAAAAAACTGCCGACACATCTTTGTTTCAGGGCAAGGTTTTAAAAGAACTTGCCGGCATGCATACAAAAGAAAGCTATGCCCTTCTTAAACAATATATTTTGCAGGACCCTCCGTTGAGTGATAACGAATATTCTTATGAAAATGATTTTTGGGACAGCGAAGATTCGCTGGAACTGGTGAAAACACTTTTTCCCGAAATTCTGCAGTTAACAAACCTGGATGATTACAAAGAAAAAATAACCAAACTGCTGGTAAAATTGGTTGACAGCGGTAAACTGGAAGCAAAAGATTATGAATCTTACTTCAGCAAAATTTTATTTGATGCTAAAATTGCATTGAAAAAACAGTTGATTAAAGACGAGAAAAAAGTACAGGATGAACTGTCGAAAGAAGAAGATGAAAGCAACACTTATAACCGCTATGGCAATAGCGGCGGCAACGATGCACTGGTGGATTATGCAGTTTTACTGCTGCCTTTTGCAGATAAAAATCCGGCTGTTCAAAAATACATCGATAAATTATGGCTGGTAAAAGATGATAAACTGAAATTTGACTTGATGTTTAAAATGCTTGCTAAAAACAAGCCGGTGCCCGACACGATGATTAATTATTTTGCCGGCATTGAAGAAAAACGTGGCGCTTTATATTACAGGCTTACAAAACTTAAAAAAGAAAACCTGTTTCCTGCAAAATATAAAGTGCAGGATGAAATGGCAAAGGCATTTCTTTACACAACTATTGATGAAGCAGATAAGGATAGTGCAAAATTGTTGTCATCGTACGGCTATAAAAGATACTTCAGCAAATATCTTTCAAACTTTTACAATTCTTATAAATACAATGGGGGTTCGGATGGCGACAAAAATAAAATGGATAGCATTTCTTTTATAAAAAAACAAATAGTACAGTCAGGAAAAGAAAAAGGGGTTGTTTATTTTTATAAATACCGGGAGAAAAAAGATGACAAATGGAGAATTGCCATCAGCGGTATGCAACCCGAAGACAGCATGAAGATTTCTTACCAGAATGTATTTACCGTTTTTACTGATGAAAAAATAAAAGAAGAAGAATCATTAGATGAGCAATTGGCTTTTCAGCTTAAAAAAATAATTTTTGCAAACAGGGAAGGAAGCGAAAACTTTTTTTCTGAAAGCAATTATGGCAACAGGAACTACAGGAATATTATTGACTGATTTTTAAACTGCTGCCCGGTATGCTGTTAATGAGCTGTTGTGTGTATTCATGCTTGGGGTTGTAATAGATTTGGTCAGCAGGGCCTTCTTCCACAATTTTTCCCTTGTTCATTACCAGTATGCGGTCGCTGATGTAATGCACTACAGAAAGGTCGTGGGAGATGAAGATGGCCGTAAAGCCAAACTCCTGTTTCAGTTCGTTCAGCAAATTCAATACCTGCGCCTGCACACTTACATCTAAGGCCGAAACACTTTCATCAAAAATTAAAAACGAAGGATTTAAGGCAAGCGCCCTTGCAACACAAATGCGTTGCCTTTGCCCGCCGCTAAACTGGTGAGGATAGCGGTTAAAATGTTCCGGCTTTAAACTTACTTTTTCCAGCAGCTCCATCACTTTTTCTTTTCGCTGGTTATTATTATTTAAAATGGAGTGTACTTTTAAAGGTTCTAAAATTGCGTTGCCAATGGTCATTCTTGGATTAAGAGAACCGTAAGGATCCTGGAAAACAATTTGTAAATCTTTACGCATGATGCGTAAAGCAGATGCTTTTATTGTTGTAATATCTTTTCCTTTCAGCAAAATTTTTCCCGAAGTTGATTGCACCAATTGAAGGATTGCCCTGCCAAGAGTGGTTTTGCCACAACCGCTTTCGCCAACCAGCCCAACTGTTTCTCCCTCCTTCACTTCAAAGCTTACATCATCTACCGCTTTAAAAAACTGCATTGCTCTGCCAAATAATTTTTTCTTTAAAGGAAAATAAACTTTAAGATTTTCAACTTGCAGTATGGTTTGGGCAAAACCTACAGCAGTTGCTTGCTGCTCTGGCTCTGGTTTCTCTTGCTGTAGCTTGTAGCTTGCAGCTTGTGGCTCCAAAAAATCGGCCACCACCGGAAGCCTTTCGCCTTTGGCATGCCCCGCCGGCCTGCAGGCAAGCAATGCCTTTGTATAATTTTGCTGTGGGTTTTGTAAAATGTCTTTTGTTTTTCCCTGCTCCACTATTTCGCCTTTATACATCACCACAATTTTATCAGCTATATCGGCCACCACTCCCAAATCATGTGTAATCAATAGTACAGCCATGTTGTTATGATGCTGCAGTTCTTTAATCAGTTCTAAAATTGTTTTTTGAACAGTTACATCCAAAGCAGTAGTAGGTTCATCGGCAATCAGCAGCAAAGGATTGCAGCTCATCGCCATG
>JANNAM010000112.1:0-5657 GCA_031384415.1 Bacteroidota bacterium | reverse complement strand
CCATACACTGCTTCGGTTGTCATCAGGTTGGGGTAAGTTCTTTGCCAGCCTCTTGGCAATGTGGCTCCATGAAAGTTTACCAGTAAATGATGTGTGGCAGCGTCTTCCAGAATATCCTGGTAATAATTAATCATAGATTGTCCGTCACCAGAAAAAAAATCTGCTTTGATTCCTTTGATGCCGATTTTTGCTATCGCTGCAAATTCCTGCATCCTGCTTTCATGCGTAAGTAATTTATCTTTTGGCGTGTATTTTACCGTGTTCCAGTCGCCGGCAGAATTGTACCATAATATTAACCCTACTTTTTTTGTAGCCGCATAATCTGCCAGTTCTTTTATTTTTTCATACCCAATTTTTTTATCCCAGGCAGCATCTACCAGGCAATACTCCCAATGCATATCGGCGGCATAATCAATATATTTTTTCTGTTCATCATACACAATAAAATTATCCTTGCTCATAATCCAGCTCCAGGATGCCCTGCCGGGTTTAATAAAACCGGCATACATTTTTTTAGAGGGTAAAGCAAGATCTGTTCCCAAAGTAGATTCAACAATTGTTTTTAAACTGCCCAATGCAATAATGCGCCAGGGCATTTGCCAGGGCAAGGTTGATTGCGGAAATAAAACGCCGTTGGTATATTTTTCGGCTTCTTGCGGAAAATTAATTTTGTATTCGTTGTCTCCAGAAAATTGTTGTAGAGATGTTCCGCAATAAGTTCTTCCCAATGCAGCTTCAGTAATCAGCATCCAGGTATTTTTATAATGAAACATGGCGGGATAAACCCAGCCATTCTTTCCGGGTGATGGTGTACCGGTTTTTATATCCATCATATAATGTGCTTCGTAAGATGGGTTGCTATGCTCCCAACCACTTTGCGCTTCTGTCTTTGGTTGCAGCCAGGCGCTGGTACCTTCAATAAAATGAAAACTTGTTGATTCGGAAGCTATTTTTTTTATGTCTGTTGATGTTTGTAGAAACTCATATCTAAATGCAACGCCATCATTTGATACCTGGAAAATAATATTCATCTTATCACCTTCCTTATTAGCGACAGTAATTATTTTTTTATTTGCGGAATAATCAATTGAAGTCTTTTTGGCGGTAAGTATGTTGTAGTGATCTTTAACGATTGACTGATTTGAATTACTAAGCCATTTCATACCTGTTGAAAAATCAGCATCTTCTCTTACAATACCCAATGTTGAATTTCGCAAAATTTCTTCACCGGCGTATTTGATATTGTAAAACAACTGCTGATTCTTGTTCAATAAAATTGCTGCTTCAATTTTACCATCCGGACTTTTTACGGTTGTATGCTTTACAGCAACTGCGTTATTCACCTGCGCCATACCAGCATATGAAGCAAATAAAATCTCCAGCAATAAAAACACATGCTTCATACAACCTGTTTATTTTAATTCCAATACAACCACACTCTTTGCAGGCAAAGCCACTGTCAAATAATCTCCCTCTTTCTTCATACCACTAAATGCTGTTGTTTTTATTTTTGAAGGAACTTCAAACGCATTAATATCGGTAAAGCTTGCAGATGTAAGCAGGCTGCCACTCATTTGCTTCCAGTTTGATCCCTGCACAATTGTTTTAATGCTGATTGTTTTTACGGGGTCGAGATTTACCAGTGAAATATGAATCACCCCCAGCGAATCTTTGGATGCAGACACATTTACTGCTGCAATTTTTTGCGTACCCGATTGATAAGACGGGCTGTTTATCTGCACCGGTAACCATTTTGCATCCTGGTGAACTTTGTACATATCAAAAACATAGTAGGTTGGTGTAACAATCATTTGATTGCCTTTGGTAAGGATCAATGATTGCAACACATTTACTGTTTGTGCAAGGTTTGCAAGCCTTACCCTGTCGCAGTGATTATTAAAAATATTGAAAGTAGATGCAGCGATCAATGCATCACGCAAACTGTTTTGCTGGTATAAAAATGCAGGGTTTGTGCCTGGCTCCACATCTGTCCAGATGCCCCATTCATCTACCGCCATGGCTACTCTTTTTGTTGGATCGTACCGGTCCATGATTGTTGAATGGCGGGTAACCAGTTCTTCCATACGCAGTGCCTTTTGCATGGTGGTAAAATATTCAGCCTCATCAAATGCAGTGGCAGAGCCCTTTGCAGCCCATGTTCTGGGCACTGTATAATAATGCACACCAATGCCCCACACCTGGTTCAGGGGAATATTTTTCATCAGCACTTCTGTCCAGTTATAATCTTCGGAGTTGGCACCGCTTGCAATTCTTTTTAATGAGGCGTTGGGATAATTTCTTGCATAAGTGGCATAGCGCCGAAACTCATTGGCATAATATTCGGGTGTCATTCTTCCGCCGCATCCCCATGCTTCGTTGCCAATTCCCCAGAAAGCAACATTCCAGGGTTTATCCCGGCCATTTTCTTTACGCAGGTTCGTCATCGGACTCTGCCCATCAAAATTTAAATACTCCACCCACTTACTCATTTCTTCCACCGTGCCGCTGCCAATATTGGCACTGATATAAGGTTCACATCCAAGTAAACTACAGAGTTCTAAAAATTCATGTGTACCAAAACTATTATCCTCGGTAACATTGCCCCAATTGGTGTTGTTCATGCTGGGCCGTTGTTTCCTGGCACCAATGCCGTCACGCCAATGATACTCATCTGCAAAACAACCGCCCGGCCAGCGCAGGTTGGGGATTTTTATTTTCTTTAATGCTTCTACTACATCCAAACGTATCCTGTCTTTTTTTGGTACAGAAGAAGTATTACTCACCCAGAAACCATCATAGATACAGCGGCCAAGATGTTCGGAAAAATGGCCGTAAATATTTTTATTGATAGTGATAGATGGCTGGATGGCATTCACCAACAGCACAACAGAATCCTGTGCCCGTGCATTAAATCCGTTCGCAATAAATATCAATGTAACAACAAATCGCAATAAAGTTTTTTTGGGTCTCATCAAATTGAGTTTTATAATTTATTTTACAATTTCTATTGCTGTTAAGGTAACCGGTCCGGCCAACCCTGATATTTTAGGCTCCCATTTGGAAGCATTAAACAAACCATCTGCTCCCCTGTTTGTGCCAAACCTTGCCGGAAAATTGGTATTGTTAAATTTCTTCCAGATCACTTTTCTTTTATCCAGGTCAATGATACGGTTTGCCATACTGTTCGATACTTTTATTTCGAGCAGGTTATCAGCTTTTAAATCTTTTGCAGCAATGGTAAAAGAAAACTCCGGACCAATAAGTGTGGCCATTTTTATTCCATTAATAAAAACCTGGGCACTCTCAAATACTTTACCAAGATCGAGTAAATATTGAGTTGCATTGCCGGAAGGCTTTTTAAAATGAGTGCTGTAAGATGCAGTGCCGGAGAAGATTTTAAAGGCATCTGCATTCAGCTCTGTCCACGGTTTTAATTCAGTCATGGGTTCTGCTACAGGTAATGATGGGCCACCCTCAATAAACTTTAAAGCCCATTCGCCGGTAATTTCTGTTACTGCCGATTTTTCTTTTAAATAAGGATAAGCAGCACCTGTTATAATTTTGTTTGAGGTTTGAATGATATAACTTTCATCGGTTTTAAAGCTTAGAAAAACTTCAATAAACCCTTCCGCATTTTTTCTAAATTGCGGAACACCAGACTGGCCAGTCATAGGATTATATAAAGACACACCATTTGCTTTTGTTTGCAGGGTTATCCATTCCTCCATTTTTTTGTTGCTCCTGTTGGCGATAAAATAAAAATTACTGCTATCCGCATTTTTTCGGCGGTTAAACTGCAAATCCTTTTCTGTCATACTTTCTTTTCTGATGGAGGCAGCGGCTAAAAGTTTTTCAAAATTCTTGCCTAATAAAAATCTTCCTTTGCCGATGCTTGCTGATTTTACATCTTCAAAATCAGTAGGGATAAAATTTAATTGATTTAGTAATTTTCTAAACACATCAAAGTTGTTGTACAATACCCCGTATCCAGGTACTTCAGAGGGTAAATTTTTGTAAGCTATGATTGTTGCACCCTCATTGGCAAGTTTTATCAGTTTCTGCAAAGTTTCAAATTTCATGTATTTGCAATCAGGCAATAAAATAGTTTGATAAGATGTACCACCGGTTATGATTTTTTTGTTAGAAGATTGCAGATTTGCTATCTGCCTGTCGGAAATATAATCGAAAGTATAACCCTTGTCATACATCGTTTGTGCTGTGGTTTCAAAAGGAGTGCTATTAAAATCTGGCTTCATGCCATCAAAATGCAATAACATATCCCTGGCCGGTTCCGAATATTTATCGTAGATAGGAAAATACAGTAGCACATCATTGTCCGGTTTTCCCTGTTGTAAAAATGATTGGGTTCTGCTTACATAATTGTTCAGGGTCGAAAAATTATTCCAGAAAGGATTGGTCTGTGTAAATTCTACCGCAGCATAAAAAAGCCTGCCTGGCCAGGGTTCTGAGGGCGGTGAATAAGATGTACCATGATACACAATGTGATTTACACCACCGATAAAATATACATCCAGCGCTTTTTTAACATCGCTTAAAGAAGAAACAAAATGTTCATTCAGCCAGGTAGCAGATTCAGCAGCGGCTAATTGTTTACCCATTACATGCGATGTGGAAGGTGCAAATTTTATACGCAAAATTTCTGTGCCTTCTGTTTCGGGAATATCAACCAGGCCATACAGGTCTAATGTGTTGGCAGGAGAGCCATGCGATTGGTTACGAACAATTTTCCCTTTGTCATGCGCCCATTTTGCCCAGCCTCCGGTAAATTTTTCCAGTATCAGTTCGTCAATGGTCATGCGGTAATCGCATAAAATTCTGTTCGTTCTTTCGGTAGATTTTTTGGTAAACAAGGCCGGGAGTTCTGTTTTCAGGTCATAGCCCCTGCGCTTTTTAAATTCCTGGAACAGCAAGGGTGTATAGTTTGATTGTCCTCTTGCATCATCCACTTCATAGGAATCATTGAAGTATCCCCGCAGGCTGCTGATATCCAGTCCTTTAAAAGCTACATCAAATTTATTCAGGTAATGCTGCAATGCGCTGGAAGAAAAATGATCAATCACATTTCCTTCGCCACCAGGAGCGGCCCGTTCCACCTGCTTTCCATGCCAGCCCATAAAAACTGCGTACAAGTTCCATTTGCCCTCCGGAGCGATCCAGTTTAATTTACCTGATGCATCTACTTTGCCTGTTAAGTCAATATTTTGCCCGGCTTCTGAATAGGCCATCAATGTTTGCAAAGGCAATGCTCTTTTAAATTGTACCTGGTCAATGGATAGTTCCTGCATATTCTTATTGGCAGACAGCGGTTGAAGCACATCTTCAATCTTCAGTTGTTTATAATTTGCAGTACGAATGAGTGGTTCCTGTATATATTGGATAGTATCATTTAATTGTTCGCCGCCATTTAAAGTAAAAGTTTTATACTGCATATTTTTGCAGGCGTCTTCATCGCCAATCCAGGGGCCGCCAAAAGGCCAGCCGGTTGCATTGGCCATATCAATACCCAGTCCCAAACGTTTACCCTCTGCCAATGTATGTTGCAACATCTCCATCCATTTGGGCGGATTGGAGATCACACCTATTTACGGTGTAAAAGGTCATGAGAGTGAATTCATTGATTTCTTATCTCCCAAATG
>JANNAM010000093.1:0-2030 GCA_031384415.1 Bacteroidota bacterium | reverse complement strand
AATCGTGGCAATTTTATCCCTTTTTAGGTATAAAGGGTATTAAAAACCCTGCTTTTTGCTTTTAAGATTGTATACTAATAAAAAAACATGCCTTTGTTTGAGCATGTTTTGTAGAAGATGATATAAAATTTTACTATTTTTTAAAAAAACCTTTTATCACGTTCAGTAAACCACCACCACCATTACGCTTTTGCTGTGTTTGTGCACCACCTGCCAGTTTGGAAATAATATCCATTATACCTCCTCCTCCTCCGCTATTTGGCTGGTCATCACCACCCCCGCCACCTATAAATTTGTTAACCAGGTCTTTAAAATTAAATCCACTGTTGCCGCTTTTTTGTTCTTCCTCTATTACTTCGTTGGTTTTTCCGCCAGTGATGGAACTCAGCAGTTTTTCCAAAGAAAAGCCATTGTCTGAGGGGTCGTTGCTTTTACTCACCAGGTTACCAACCACATTTGGTATTAAGCTATTGGCTACCTTGTTTGCCTGTTCTCCGCCAATATTAAATTTCGTCATCAGCTTACTGGCAAAATGCCCAATCATCATATTTACAATGGGATTGCTTAATAAGCCTCCACCACCGCTGCCTTTTTGTTGGTCTTTATTGTTGAATAAAGATATGATGTTTTGCAGGCCCCCGCCCGCCACCATATTGCGCAACCCAGAGGCCACTGTATTGGTAGCTTCTGCCATTACATCATCATTGTGTTCGTTGGGAATATCGGGATTATTAACCACAGCATCGTGCGATCCCTCCTGTACAAGTTTAAATAGTTCTTCTAACATAACATAAAATTTTATAGATGATAAATATTAATGAAACAAACGGGAAGTAAGTTAATATTTATTATGATATGTTGTAGATTATTTTTTTAATTCTGGGAAGTTAATTTTTCTGCATTTTCTGCAAACTGCAGGGCATCTAAAAATTCCTGTATCTCGCCGTTTAAAATGGTATCTAAATTATACACCGTTAAACCAATGCGGTGGTCGGTAACCCGGCCCTGCGGAAAATTATAGGTTCGTATTTTGGCGCTTCTATCGCCTGTACTCACCAGGCTTTTGCGCATGTGTGCCGTGGCTTCCTCTACTTTTCTTACTTCTTCATCGTACAAGCGGGTTCTCAGCATTTCCATTGCTTTTAAGCGGTTGCCCAGTTGCGAACGGTCTGTTTGGCACATAACTACAATACCGGTTGGCTTATGAGTAAGAAAAACCTTGGTTTCCACTTTATTTACATTTTGGCCGCCGGCACCGCCACTCCTGGCAGTTTCCATTTTCACATCCGATTCTTTTAAATCTACATCTACATCTTCTGCCTCGGGCATTACAGCCACTGTTACCGCACTGGTATGTACACGGCCGCTGGCTTCCGTATCAGGCACACGCTGCACACGGTGTACACCACTTTCAAATTTTAAAACGCCATACACATCATCACCAACTACTTCCACCTGCACTTCTTTGTAGCCACCAACGGTTCCTTCGCTTTCGCTAAGGATAGCTGTTTTCCAGCCTTTCTTCTCACAATATTTTAAATACATGCGCAGCAGATCGCCGGCAAAAAGAGAAGCTTCGTCACCACCCGTACCAGCCCTTATTTCCAGAATGGCATTCTTTTCATCATACGGATCTTTTGGTATCAACATGTTGCGCAGCATTTTTTCCAGGGCGTCTTTCTTTTCTTCCAGCTCCGGTAATTCTCCTTTGGCAAGATTGCGCATTTCCTCATCATCGCCATTCAGCACTTCTTTGTTAAACTCAATATCATCAAGCAGTTTAACATACTCATTGCGGGCATTCACAATTTTTTCCAGGCTGCGGTATTCTTTACTGGTTGCAGTAAACTTTTTGTTATCGCTAACAATCTCCGGGTTGGTGAGGGCAACTCCCAGGTTATCGAATCTTCCTTTTATAGCATCTAATTTATCTAACATAATGATCCCTTGCCCCTGTACCCCAAATGGGCAGCAGGGGTGTTTTTGTTAAAAATTTTGTACCCGGTTTCAAACAATAATTAAACTTTATT
>JANNAM010000091.1:0-3034 GCA_031384415.1 Bacteroidota bacterium | reverse complement strand
AATAAAGTTTTTGTCGTACTGCTGTCGTAAATCCATTTGCTGATGTTTACACCATTTAGTATTTCACTAAGCACATCTCTATCCCAAAAAATACCCATATTACAAGCCGGTGTTTTTTCAGATATCTGGTTCCCTTTATTATCAAACATACCCCTGATGCCTGCACCCGCCACCCAACATTCAAAACCCGGATAACGTGGATCAACATCCAAGGCCAATGCCCGGCCCGGGCCTTCGCCATCCTCGCCTGCTTTTACCGAAGCTTTTTTCCAGATCACTTCGCCGGTTTTTGCATCCCTGAAATTGGCACCGGCATCATCAAATCGTTCCTGTATGCTAAACACTTCCAGTCCCGGACGTGAAGGATCAAGGTCTGAAACATGCAGTGCATCCGCATGGCCAATACCTGTGCTGTACAAGCCTTTGCCATTATCATCAATAGTCATTTGTCCGTACACAATTTCATCTTTACCATCGCCATCCACATCGGCAACCGTTAAATTATGATTACCCTGGCCTGCATATTTTTTATTGCCTTCATCATTGCTATCGAAAACCCAACGCTTAACTAATTTGCCCTCTTTTAAATCCCAGGCTGCTAAAATAGTACGGGTGTAATAACCACGGCACATCACCAGGCTCGGATGCACACCATCAAGATAAGCCACACATGCCAGGAACCTGTCCATGCGGTTACCATAACCATCGCCCCAGCCCGCTTTTAATTCTTCGGTTGTTGGATTTAATTTTTCACTGCGTGGAGGCACATAATCTGTTGTATTAATCACCTCGCCGGTAAGGCCATTGAATACCGATAAATATTCCGGGCCAGATAAAATATATCCTCTTTCATTGCGCCAGTCTTTACTTGAATCGCCAATAATATTTCCTTTGCTGTCTATGGAGCCATCACCGGTCTTCATAGCGATCTCTGCCTTACCATCTCCATCCAGATCGTACACCATAAATTGCGTGTAGTGAGCACCTTCTCTTATATTCTTTCCTAAATTTATCTGCCATAAAAAAGTACCGTTTAATTTATATGCCTGAAAGATGGGTGGGTCTGTCATGCCGGCCTGCGAATTATCTCTTCCTCTTCCTGTCATGTGAATAATGATCTCGTATTCACCATCTCCATCCAGATCGCCTACCGATGCATCGTTGGCTGAATAGCCTGGCGGTGTTTGCAACGGAATAGACAAGTAGGTTTTTGCCAGCGCAGGCACTGTAAATTTTTCTGATGCTGTTAATTCTTTAGCATTTACAACCGGCGTAACATAATAAGTGTAGGCTTTTGTACTATCAGCTTTCTCATCTAAAAAATGAGTAAAGGCCGTTACAGGAGTTTTAGTAAGCTTGGTTGTTTTTTCTTTGTTAATGGAGCGGTAAACATTAAAGCCAATCTTATCATCGTCTGTTACCAGCAACCTCCAGCTTACAAAAATATTACCCTGTCCATCAGGCACGGCAACTACACCGCGGTTTAAATATTCCATTTGCCGCTGTGCATGAATTGATGACATGCTGATAACAAACAACACAATTAAAAAAGCTGACTTAAAAATTTTCATCGCTAATCGTTTTACTTTAGACGCTCTTCTTCTTCTTTACTGGCGGTTTTTACCGGATTATTTTTCTTTGTAACCGACATTTTTAAATTATTAAAGTTCCAGCCTTCTGTAAAATCGAGCGTGCCGATCGTTGATGCCGTTACTAAGCTGTTACTGAAATTAAAATTGGTTAAAGCCGACTGCTCAAGCCCTGCTACTTCAAAAACCTTTACCGAATTGGTGGCTTTAATATTGTTTACATAAATATTTTTTGCCGTTGGAATTCCTTTCTCCGGGGGCTCTACTTTATGCAGCATGGCTTTCCAGTGCTGCGGAACAGAATCGTAATTATATCCTTTGGGCAATTCGGAATAACTGTAAGCCGGGTACCAGTTTAAATTAAACTGAAAAATATTTTTTGTAGAATCGAGTACTGAATTTTGAAAATAAATATTTTCTACAACGCCACCACGGATGGTAGCAGATTTAATGCGCAGGCCATTATCTGTATGCCGGGCAATTAAATCTGTTGCAAGGATATTTCGTATGCTGCCCGAGGTTTCGCTGCCAAGTGTTACCAGGCCTGCACCGCGGCGTGCAATGCATTTTCTGATGACTACATATTCTGTTGGTTTATTTACCCGCAGGCCATCCCAATCTCTGCCGGCTTTTAAGCAAAAATTATCATCGTTGCAATCAATATCGCAATTCTCTATCAAGGTCCAGGTAGATGAATCCACATCAATACCATCGGTACTGGGGCCACTGCCATCTTCATTATTTTTTATGGTAACACCATCAACTGTTAAACGTGTTGAATATAAAAGCTGCACCGTCCAGAAACCTGCATTTTTAAATGTTAATCCTTTTAAAGTAATGTCTGATGAATTTTGTACCAAAAAAGTTCTTACCCGCTTTGCATCATAATCAACAATCCAACGCAGACCCTTAATATCATAATCCTTACGCATGGCCCAGTATTTATCCCAGCAAAATTTGCCCCTTGCATTTACAATGCCGCCGCCGGTAACAGCCGCATTTTTTGCATCCATAATATTTATTAATGCAGCAGGCCAACTGGTTTCAATGCCGGCAATTCTTGTTTGTATTTCGGGATAATCATCAAAACTTTGTGATCCAAGAATCAGCACCCCTTTATCTATCCGCAGATGCACATTCGATTTTACAAAAACAGAACCGGTTACATAAGTGCCCGGCGTAAATGTCACAATACCACCACCCGCTTTGGCGCAGGCATCAATGGCATCCTGTATTTTTTTTGTAATTACTTTAGATGTATCGCTTACAGCATTTACTTTAAAAATTGTTTTACCGGCAGGAAATTGTTTTGCTCCTACCTTGCTCACCCAATCTAATTTAGGGGCCTGTGCAAATACATGAACACCTACAAATAAGAAAACAGATAGAAATATTTTTTTCATGGTAAAACTTTAGTTGCTTTTTAAATTATCGGTACAAAGTAG
>JANNAM010000087.1:0-25538 GCA_031384415.1 Bacteroidota bacterium | reverse complement strand
AAACATTTTACAAATTTTTCTACCAATCTATCGCTCCTACGGAGCTAAAAACATCATACACCAATCTACAATTCTATCTTCTCCATTTCCCTTCCCCACCGGGGAAGGATAGGATGGGGCTTTGGCATTTTACCTGTCAATATCCGGTATCACCAAATCCAGTGTTCCCATCATTGCCACCAAATCTCCCAGCTTACTTCCACGGGCAATATGATCCAGCACCGAAAGATTAGAAAATCCCGGCGAACGGAATTTAATTCTATAAGGTGTTGTGCCGCCTTCGCTTACTATATACACACCCAATTCTCCTCTTGCTGTTTCTACCCTTGTGTAAAATTCTCCTTTGGGTAATTTCAACACTGCTTTTGTTTTTGCCTGAAAATCGCCTTCCGGAATATTATCAATCAACTGTTCTATGATACGGATGGATTGCTGCATTTCCCTGATACGAACCATATACCGGGCAAATGAATCGCCGCCTGTTTCAAGCACTTCATCAAATTCCACCTTATTATACACTTCATAAGGATACAATTTTCTAATATCGCAGCTAACACCACTTCCTCTTGCGGTTGGGCCGCTGCAGCCATAAGAAACTGCATCTTCCGGAGACAGGTAACCAACATTTTTCATCCTGTTCTGAAAAATAATATTGCCCGTAACCATTTCGTCATATTCATGAATCTTCAGTTTATATAGCTTTATAAACTCTTTCACCTTCTTTTGAAAATCGGGATGAAGGTCCTGCATCACTCCGCCGGGCACCATGTAATTCATCGTAAGCCTTGCGCCGCAGGTTTGCTCCATAATATCATTAATGGTTTCTCTTTCCCTGAAAGCATGAAAGAAAGGAGTGAATGCACCCAGGTCCATCGCCATTGCCCCCCACCACAATTCATGCGATGCAATCCTTGTCAGCTCATCCATCAGCACCCGAATTACTTTTGCTCTTTCTGGTATTTCAATCTGCATTCCTTTCTCCACACACATAGCGCAGGCATGATTATTAATATGTGCCGATAAATAATCCATGCGGCTGGTAACATAAATAAACTGGCGGTAACTAAGGCTCTCACACATTTTTTCAATAGAGCGGTGAATGAACCCCAGGTGTGGTTCTACTTTTTTTATTGTTTCCCCATTTAATGTTATCACCAAATGCAATACACCATGCGTTGCAGGATGCTGTGGTCCCACATTGATTATTAAATCATCAGCCTCTCCTAAGTCCTCCCCGGTGGGGAGGACTTGTGAACCACTTTTCAATATTTCAGTCTCTCTAAACATTTAAATTTTTATACAATATAATCTTCGCTACAATCGACTCAATTCCCTCCCCACCGGGGAGATCAGGAGGGGCTGCTTTACAATTTTATCATATTAACCGCATCTTCAAAATCTTTTCTCATTGGGTTTTTACCTTCCCATCCATCTGGCAAAATCAGTAATCTTAAATCGGGATGGTTTAAAAAATTAACGCCAAACATTTCATACACTTCCCTTTCATGAAAATTAGCAGTCTTCCAGATGTGAGAAACTGTTTGAATTTCCGGCTGGTTTCTGTCAAGCTTTACTTTCACCACTATATTATGCCTGTATTTTGTGGAAGAAAAATGGTACACCATCGTAAGATGTGTTTTAAAATCTATACAGGTTAAGCAAAAAAGATAATCAAAATGTAAAGAAGCATCATTGCGAAGCTGATTAGCCAGTAATAACCAGTCTTTGGGTTCAACATTTATATTCGGCCACTCTCCGCCTTCTTCAAAAGTGGCAGTTGGCAGCAATTCAGTTAGTTTGTTTTTTAATTCCTGGTCAATCATATTCTTAAATGCCCTGCTTTATTTGTTCTCTTGTTAATCCGCTTTTTATTTTTTCCTGCAGCGATATCAGTGCATGCAACAATGCCTCGGGCCTTGGTGGGCAGCCGGCTACATATACATCCACAGGTATCACATGGTCGGCTCCCTTAACTACCGAATATGTATTGTAAAAAAATGGTCCGCCGCTGATGGCGCAGGCCCCCATGGCAATTACATATTTGGGGTCGGCCATCTGGTCATATAGTCTTTTTAAAACCGGTGCCATTTTATTTACGATGGTTCCGGCAATAATAATTACATCGGCCTGGCGTGGTGAAGCCCGGGCCACTTCAAAACCAAATCTTGAAAAATCGTATTTGGCTGAAGCCACTGCCATCATTTCTATTCCGCAGCAACTGGTTGCAAAAGTTAAAGGCCACAAAGAATTTGACCTTGCCCAGTTAATTACATCATCTAATTTGCTGAGTACAACACCGCCGCCGGGGGTTTCAATAACACGGATGGCCTCCCCTAAATCCCCTCCTGTGGAGGGGACTTTTAAAGTCTCTGAATTATTTAAAATGTTATTCATTTTTTGTAAAACTTCATCTTTAAATTTTAAAAGCACTGCCTTTACTCCTCCCCACCGGGGAGGCTGGAGGGGCTTATTTACATCCACTTCAATGCACCTTTTCTGTGTGCATATAAAAAACCCATAAATAAAATGAACAGGAATATTATTATTTCTCCCATCGCCATCCAGCCAATTTTTTTTGCCACCACTGCCCAGGGATAAAGAAAAACCAGTTCCACATCAAAAACTAAAAAGATAAGTGCGAAAAGATAGTAGCCAACATTTAACTGGGTCCATGTTTTTCCCTGCGTAGGGATGCCACATTCGTATGTTTCACCCTTTTGCGGATTTTTTGTTGCCTTTAAAACTACTTTGGATACCAACACAGCAATGCCTGAGAAAGCAATAGCGGCAATTATTAAAACAATCATGGAAGAAGCACCCATAAACTGTTGGTTTTATAAAATTTCTTCTGGCTCAAGTTACAGAAAAATACAACTCAAGCACTTTATCCATAAATCTCCACATGAATAGATTTTCTATCGTACCCCAATTCAATCAATCGTTTTTTTGCTTCATCAATCATGCCTTTCCAGCCACATAAAAAAAACTGTGCAGGTTGTTTATCCTTACACAACTCCTCGTAAATAGCATGTACATAACCGCTTTTACCTTCCCATTGCTCTCTTGATAAAGTTGGCACATAATGAAAGTCCTTCAATTCCTTTTGAAGATTGCTGAGTTCATTGTAATAAAGCAATGTATCTTTTGTACGGCAGCCAAAAACGAGGTAGATGTTTTTGTGTTCAATGTTATTAATGTGAAGATGGTTTACCATGCTACGGAAAGGAGCGATACCGGTGCCGGTACAAATTAAAAACAAATCTGTTTGCAGCGGATGCTTTAAAGTAAAAACTCCCTGCGGCCCACGAAAATCAATTGTGCTGCCAACAGTTATGTCTGTAAAAAGATAGGGTGTTCCCAATCCTTTTCTGTCAAGCACAATCACCAGTTCAAAAACATTGCTGCCATCGGGCCAGCTTGCAATGGAATAACTGCGCCAGCGCTTGTTGGGTTTTTCATGAATGGGAAGGTCGAGGGTAACAAACTGCCCGGGGAGAAAATCGAAACTTTCAAGCTCCGGCACTGCTATCCAGAAGCGCTTTGTATCTGCCGTTTCATTTTCTATTTTTATTATTGTGCCTTTGCGCCAGGGTTGTAACGCCATAATTTTTCTTTGGCTCAAGATACAACAAACTATTATTATTTATTGTATCACTAATTTTTCTGAATGGACGGCATTGGCCGTTGTAATTTTTAACTGGTAAATGCCTTTGGCAATTCCATTAATATCAAGATTATTGGTTCGCCCCTGCAGCCCGAATGTTCTTACTGTTTTACCCGATGCATCAGATAAAACAGCGCTGATACAATTGGCAGATGAAGTAACAGTCACCATTTTTCCGGTAACAGGATTGGGGTAAACTGTGATGTCATCGCCACTGCTGCCAAAATTTACTTTTCGTACCGGCGAATATTTAAACGTGCCATCCCTGTTAAACATTTTAAGCCGGTAATAATTTAAACCATCAACTGGCTTAGTATCTGTCAGCGAATAATTACTAATGCCGCTGCTGTTGTTAGCAGTTACATTTCCAATAGCTATATAATTTCTTCCATCGCCGCTTCTTTCCACAATAAATTTATCGGTATTTACTTCGTTGGATGTTGTCCATTGCAGCAGCACTTTTTTTGTTTGCTTAACTGCTTCAAACGAAAGCAGGTTTAATGACAAAGGATCGGTGCCGCTGGTGCCGCCATTGTTTAACCAAAATTCGCTGAAGCTGTTTACACCAAACTCGGCATAATAACCATTGTCATAAGGAATGATATCTGTATTGGCAGGTAAAATATATTGATAAAATCCTGAGAGATTGTCTACCAGCGTGCCGTTCTCCTCTGCAAAAGTTCCGTTGTATTTTGTAACACCCAGTTCGTAAGGGTCATTGGGTTTTGTACATACACCGCAGCCACTTGCATTCAGCAAATTGTTTGCTTCTGCTTCTGTAAAATAAAAACGAACCCCTACATAGCCAGACGGAACATTGGTTGGGCGAATGACAATATTTCTGTCTAAATAATATTGATTGTTGCTTGTTCTTACTGTGCCGCTGTATGGATAAACATCAACAGTTGTATTGCCCAGGCTGGTGCCGCCATTAAGATTTAATGCAGCAACAATGGTTGAACCAGAATAAAAATTAGTCCATCCTGCAGCACTCACATTTTGTGTAAGCCCGGTAACAGGGAGCCCGGTATAAACTGATGACTTGTTGAACAAATGAAAATCATCAATACCAACACCTTCATAATTAACACCGCCATCGCTGGTAATTGCAATCCTGAAACGAACATTGCCTGCATACGGCGGCACATCAATGCTTGCTACATGCCATTTTGTTTTTGACAGCCGCCAGTTATCAAATCCGGTATTATCATACCAGTTGGTGCCACTGCCCACAGCACCCAATTTTTGCCAAAGATTTCCATCAGTTGTATATTCTACCCACACATAATCAAAATCTGTTTCTACCTGAAAGATATGGCTGAATGATAAAACCGGCTGCGTTAACCCGGTTAAATTAAAACAGGGAGAATAGAGATACGAAAATTCATTGTCATTATAATTGCCGGTTAGATTAGTAACCCATGCTTTGCTTCCATTAGGAGCTTTATTAATAATTGTTTTTGCAGGTGTTCCCCACTGCCAGCTGCTGTTGGTTCCTTTTTGATAAAAATATCCATCGCTGCTTTCAAACCCTTCCAGGTAAGGATAAGAACTTATTACGGGGCTGTTGTGCAAAGTATAATTAAGTATGCTGTCATTGGCCTGGTAATTATCGCCGGGGGCGCTAATCCAGAAATCAATATCATAATCTATGTATGCAGCAAGGTTTGCAGGAGTTGTAAAAATATAGGTTGTTGGTGCACCCGGACTAAGGGAGCCAATTGTTTCAGAAATGATTGGGCCACCATTTACCTGGTAATTCACCTGCACACTATTTATTACAAAAGCAGTGTAGTTTTTTAATTTAATACTCACAGCAGTCGGGTTTGTTAATCCGCATCCTGTTTTTGAAGGCGACACAATTTCTGTTATACCAACATCCCCCAAAGCTTCTGCAACCCTGATGTCATCAATGGTATATCCATCGTCCTGGTCTAATTGCGGATTGGGAACATTGGCAGAAGTATTTCCCTGCTGCCCTATCTTAATTTGAAAACTGGTGCTCACCGGTTGCGCCGGCAACGCAGTATCCAGCACATCATTTACATTTATCAATGCATGTTTCCATAATCCAAGATCGGCCTGGTTTGCAATTAAGTCATAAGCAAAAACCCATGGTTTGGTATCACTCCCCCGTATCCAAACTTTATTATTGGGGTTTGCTGCCTGCCCATGATTCTTGTAATAAAAATCTACCCTTAACTGGTTGCCCGAATTATAATTATTGATGTTCCAGGTTGTAAGTAAACTATCTGTTGCCAAAGCGCCATAAGGAAACTGGTCTAAAGTAATAGCTCGGTTACCATTTAATGCAAAGCCGGTGTTTACAAATGTTCTTGCCCTTCCCCTTGTTGAGCTGGTTTTAAAATCGCTGCGGTCATCACCATCTAATCCAATTGTATTGGTAGTATATTCTTTTAAAGTGGTGGTTTCAAATCCATCAGTAACCGGAAGCACGAGCAAAGGATTGGCAAGATGCTTAATGATGGTTGTAACGGTATCATCCGATTGTTGTGCATCACCGGCTTTTGTTACCCATGCTTTTACTGTGTATGTTCCGGTTGCAGCAAAAGAAGTTGTTGTGGTAAATGTGTAAGTGTATGTTGCAAGAGAAGCAATGTTTACACTTACTGTTTCGGGGGTTATGCTACCGCCATCTATTTGATAAGATAAATTATAACTTCCCGATGAAGTAACATCATCGAGGTTTTTTATAGTGAGTTTTATTTGTTCCGTTGCTGTTAAAGCCGAAGAAGTGAACTGCCTTCCGCTAACAGGCGCATCAATGGAAACTGCTTTAAAGTTGCCGTCGAATATTGATAAGGAACAACTGCCGGTTGCCGGAGTAATGTTTACTGAGTTGGCCCTTCTTCCGCTTACTGCATTATTTTTTGCCCTCACACTAAACCAATATTCTGTTGTGCTGTTTAATCCTTTTACCAGATAAGTTAATGCTGTTGTGTTTGCAATCACTTCCATGCTGTCTCCTTTCAGTTGCAGCACATCATACGATGTGGCACCGGCAACCGAACTCCAGTCAAGCTGCACATATCCCTGGCAGGGCACCGATGGCAATATCAATGTTTGCCCCAGCACAGTAAATACATAATCGCTTTGGTCGGTTAATGCAGTTGCATTGCGGCTTATTCTTATCAAATAATTATTGCTGATTGTTGAAGGCACTGTCCAATCGTAAGAACGGGCCGATGCAGCAACACTATTGCTGATTAAATTCCAGGATGAACCGGCGTTGTCAGAATATTCAATGGTAAATGTATTGCTTTCATTTCCATAAGCCGTCCATCGCAGGGTTTCTGTTTCGCCGGGAACAAAAGTTTCGCTGCCAAATGGGTATTCAACTGTGATACCGTTTAAATCTACCTGGTAAGTAAGATAATAAGTTTGCGGCCCCTGCGGAACTGCAAAGCCGTTTACATTTATATTATAGGTTCCTGCAACCGGATTATCAATTACAATTTGTTCAATATTATTGATATGGTCTGCGCCTTCTGCCGCAAGCGAATTTACATTGGCAGGTGTAGTATTTAATATTAATGGCTGATGAAAAGAAGGTGAAGTAATCGTTACATCAAGATCATTTACCAATGCATTAGCAGCACCGGCAGCCGCAGGATAATCGGCCCAGTACAACATCACTTTTAATCTTCTTGCATTTGCAGGAACAGTAACACTGTATGGCTGGTTTTGGCCGGTGGCAATACTGTTTAAAAAATACTGGTTGCCTTCCAATGCTTCAATTGCTTTTCTCACATTCAGCATTCCAAAACCATAAGTATAATCTGGTCCGGCATTGCCAAGGTCTTCAGCATTATTGCACATCAATGCCTTAAGCAACGCTGCTTTAGCATTGGTGCCGCCATTAAGCTGTTTGTATCTTTCCTGCAGCAAAGCAGTAACTCCGGTAATAACAGGTGCTGCCATGCTTGTGCCCGAAAAAGGTGCGTAAGTATTGAACGGCCAGGTAGAAAAAGTATTAACTCCTTTGGTTACAATTTCCGGTTTTATCCTTCCATCTTTTACCGGGCCACGGCTGCTGGTATAATTAATAAGATAAGTTGCAGCATCCATGCCGCCAACAGTCATAATATTTTTGGCACTTTGCCAGCCCGACTTAACGGTACCAAAAGAATTTGGATAAGGCGTGCAGGTAAGTGTGCCGTCATTGCCGGCAGCAATTACATGCAACACTTCATTATGTGTGTTTGCAAGCGAATCCAAATACCTGCTCAATACATCATACACACCTTCGCCGGGGCAACCTACCGCAACAGAGTAATAAGAATTATTGGTGGCAATCATATTGTGGTCGGTAACATAAGTGCCGGTATTGGTAAGTATATCACTAAACCACTGGCTTACCAATGTTGCTTTGGGAGCCATGCCACGATATTTAACATTTACAATGCCAGCACCGGCTGTTGTGCCCGAAGTGTGTGTGCCATGATAATCCAACGGAAAAGGATCCCTGTTAATTAGCCTTCCTGCAAAATCAATACTTGCAGAAATTTCAGCATTATCACCCACACCAACTGTTGTATTTTTACCCTGCAGGTTTCGGCCACTTATGCTTTGAACACTGCTGATGGCATGTGTTGACACATCTGTATAATTGAGTATCCTGTCTTTGATTGTTTGCCGGCTTATATAAGTTACAAAGGGCAGTGCTGCAATGGCATTTAGTTTACTTACATCTGACTGGATAAGTATAGTGTTGCTGAAATTAAATTTTGACGGAACAATGCTTGCCCCGGTTTGCTGCAAAGCAGCTTCCACAATTTTTTTATCAAGAGCAGAAAAAAAGCTGACAGCAAAATATGTTGCATCCTGCTTGTCAATATTTTTTTGAAAAGAACGTAAAGCAGTTTCAATTTTATAAGAAGCCGGAACAGTGTTAATTGAAATGATATGAAAGTAAAAAGCCGTTGTAAAGTCAAATGTATTTTTTATTGTTGCAAAAAAAGCGTTGCCCGGAATGTAATCGCCCAGTTCGATGCCTGCATTTTTCAACTGCAGTTTTTCAGTTTCTGCTGGAAGAGCAGCAAACTGCAGCAGTACAAAATAATTTTCGCCAGATAATGCAGCAGCAATAGTTGCTTTGCTAAAAGTGTTTTGGTTAATATTATTTCCTGTTGTAAAATTTCCGCTGGCGAACCTTACAGGCACGCTTGCTTTTTGTGCAAAAAGTGTTGTGGTAAAAAAAATAAGAAGAAAAAAAGGATAGAGTTTTTTCATTCGAGTTATTTAATTGGATTTTGCTTCCCAAATATAAGATTAAATACGTATTAATAAGACTACCTGATTAACGCTTTAGCTGCCTGAGGTATTGCCGTTTACAGGTTTTTTGTGATAGTTTTTTTTGATGATTGTATATTTGCAGCCCGATGAACCTGGAAGTGTTGCTGAACGAATATGCCAACGACCCCCGCTGTTTTAAAATTGCGGACAGGATAGGTATGCCTGTCCCGTTCATTTCGGGATCCCAGCCCCAGCGGATTCATCTTACCGGCCTGCAGGGAAGTGCATCTCAATTTATTGTTTCTTCAGTCTTTAATAATCCGGCAGCTTCGCAATTAAATCACCTTATTATTTTAAGAGATGCAGAAGAAGCGGTTTATTTTCACAACACATTAGAAAACCTTACAAGCGCTTTAGATTTATTTTATTTTCCTTCTTCTTTTAAAAATAAAAAGAATTACCGCCTGCTCAACAGCAGCCATGTGATGCTGCGGACAGAAGCACTTACAAAAATTGCTGCCGGTACTTCGGCTTCGCTCAGTATCAACAAAAAAATCCTTGTTACTTACCCCGAAGCCTTGTTTGAAAAAGTGGTGTTATCTAAAACACTCTCGGCCAATATTATTTCTATCAAACAAAATGATACCATTGATGTAAATGGAATAATGGCAAGATTTGTTGACTACGGTTTTGAAAGAACAGATTTTGTGTATGAACCCGGGCAGTTTGCATTAAGAGGCGGCATCCTTGATATTTATTCTTTTGGCAATGAAAAACCTTACCGGGTAGAATTGTTTGGCAATGATGTGGACAGCATCCGCATATTTGATCCCGAAACTCAATTGAGCGAAAGAAAATTACTACAGGTAAATATTATTCCGAATGTAGAAACACAATTTGAAAGCGGGGAAAAAGTTTCCCTGCTTGAATTTTTACCAGAGAACTCAATTGTTTGGACAGAAGACTGGGAATTCATCAAAGAAAAAATTGAACAGCAACAGGAAGACCTAACTATTTATTTAGAAATAAAAAAACAGTTCGGAGTTAAGAGTCCGGAACCGGGCAATGAAGAAGACAGTATTAATGAGAAGACTGACATCAGTGAAGCTGATTTTGTAAATGCAACGGTTATAGAAGAACAGATTAAGCAGCGGCATATTATTGAGTTCAGCAAAAAGGCGTTCTTCGCCAAAGTCTCCCTCACGGGGGGAGATTTAGAGGAGGCTTTTCACACCAAAGAACAACCATCCTTTAACCGTCAGTTTGATTTACTCATAAAAAATCTAAAAGAGTATGAAGCAAAAAAATACAATATCTACCTGTTTGCTGAAAATCCAAAGCAGTTAGAAAGGCTGCATGTAATTTTCACAGATCTAAAGGCAGAAATAAATGTTGTTCCTATTCCCACTTCCATCCACGAAGGGTTTATTGATGATGATTTAAAAATTGTTTGCTATACCGATCACCAGATTTTTCAGCGCTATCATAAATACAAAGTGAAGCAGGCTTTTAGTAAAAACAAAGCGCTCACTTTAAAAACATTAAGAGAGTTACAGCCCGGCGATTTTGTTACGCATATTGATCATGGCGTGGGAGTTTACAGCGGCCTGCAAAAAATAGAAGCCAATGGAAAGCTGCAGGAAGCTGTACGCATTCAATACAAGGATGGTGATTTACTCTATGTAAATATTTCTTCTTTACATAAAATAAGTAAGTACAGCGGCAAGGAAGGCAGTGTGCCCAGGATGAATAAACTTGGCAGCGATGTATGGAACAAGCTGAAAGAAAAAACAAAGAAGCAGGTAAAAGATATTGCCACCGATTTGATAAAACTGTATGCCCAAAGAAAAAGCCTGCCGGGCTTTGCACACAGCCCCGATAATTATATACAGACCGAACTGGAAGCCAGTTTTATTTATGAAGACACACCCGACCAGGGCAAGGCTACCGAAGATGTAAAACGGGATATGGAAAAACCATCGCCGATGGACAGGTTAGTTTGTGGCGATGTTGGTTTTGGTAAAACAGAAATTGCCATTCGTGCCGCATTTAAAAGTTGCTGCGATGGAAAGCAGGCTGCTGTTTTAGTACCTACAACAATTCTTGCTTACCAGCATTATAAAACTTTTGGCGAACGATTAAAAGATTTTCCTGTTACAGTTGATTTTATCAACCGCTTTAAATCTTCTAAAGAAAAAAAAGAAACCTTACAGAAATTAGCCGAAGGAAAGATTGACATCATCATCGGCACACATTCACTGCTTAGCAAAGATGTAAAGTTTAAAGACCTGGGTTTGATGGTAATTGATGAAGAGCAAAAATTTGGTGTGGCCGCAAAAGAGAAATTAAAACAACTAAGAACAACTGTTGATTCATTAACGCTTACTGCAACTCCCATTCCCCGTACGCTGCAGTTTAGTTTGATGGGAGCAAGAGATTTAAGCATCATCAACACGCCGCCGCCCAACAGGCAGCCCATACAAACAGAAGTGCAGGTGTTTAATGAAGATATTATCCGTGATATTATTTATTACGAAACCGAAAGAGGCGGACAGGTTTTCTTTATTCATAACCGGGTGAATGGGCTGGCAGAAATGACAGGATTGATTCAAAGCCTTTGCCCCGATGTTAGCGTAGCTTATGCACACGGGCAAATGGATGGCGATAAATTAGAAGACACCATTCTTGATTTTATGGACAAGAAATATGATGTACTCGTTTGTACAAACATTGTCGAAAGCGGTGTTGACATTCCTAACGTAAATACAATCATCGTAAACAATGCTCACCAGTTTGGTTTAAGTGATTTGCATCAACTGAGAGGAAGAGTTGGCCGCAGTAATAAAAAAGCATTCTGTTATTTGCTGGCGCCACCGATGAGTACATTGCCGCCCGATTCAAGAAAACGTTTATCTACTTTAGAACAATACAGCGACCTGGGCAGCGGCTTCCAGATTGCGATGAGAGACCTTGACATTCGTGGTGCCGGCAATATGCTGGGCGGCGAACAAAGTGGTTTTATTGCAGAGATAGGTTTTGAAATGTACCAGAAAATTTTAGACGAAGCCATCCGTGAATTAAAGCGAAAAGAATTTAAAGAACTGTTTAAAGAAGAAATTCAGCAGCAGGATGATTTTGTAAAAGACTGCAGCATTGACAGCGATTTGGAAATTATGATTCCGGATGATTATGTAGAAAGCATTACAGAAAGATTATCGCTTTATTCAAGATTAGATAATTGCGAAGATGAAAAACAACTGCTGGATTTTCATGCAGAAATGCTGGACCGCTTTGGCCCCATTCCGCCACAGGTGGAAGATTTGTTTACCACCGTTCGCTGCAGGAAGATAGCAGTGGAACTGGGCTTTGAAAAAATGCTGCTGAAAGATGAAGTGCTGAAATGTTTCTTTGTAAGCAATCCTGACAGTCCCTATTTCCAAAGTGAAACATTCAATGGCATACTACAGTTTTTACAAAAAGGAACCAACAAAGCAAAGCTTAAACAGGTTGGTAAAAACGGGATACTGATTGTGCAGGATATAAAAACAATGACAGACCTGTATGAGTTTTTAAGTAAGATGGAGAAAAGTATTCCCTGATAAAATTTATCTTACCTGCACCACTGTTCTTTTCTTCAGAGAGGTAAAGCGCAAAGACAGGATCCTGAGTTTAAGATAAGGTAATTATTATTGCCCGTTGTTTATTTACAATCATATTTTAAGAATACTTACATTAGAGTAATGAACAAAAACCAACGCCATAGTTGTTTGTTATGTATTTTATCATTCTGTACGATTACAGGTATGTCGCAACCTGTTTCGGGGGATAACACAATTTCATTTCCAACTCCTTCTGTTATTGTTAATTTATCCTTTGATTCTCTCTTTACGCTACAAAAAAAATTTGCAAAGATGCCAAGTGATCTTGCGATCGCCTGTGCAGACGAGCTGGAACGAAAGACCGGCAACATTTCTGCCGACACTTTAAAGATCAAAGCCTGGATCAATATTGCCCTGATGTATATTCACTTTAATATGGAAAAAAAGTCGGAAGGCTATATTGAAAAAGCCTTAACAATGGTCAGGGAAACAGCGGATTATAATAAAGAAGCAAAAATAAATACAGATTTAGGAATTTTTTGCGGAAGAAGGGATAAAGACAGTCTCGCCATGCTATTTTATACCAATGCGATCCTGCTGACTGATAAAACGGAAGACCCTTCTATACTGACAAAGCCCTATACCAATATCACTGTTATTTTTTTAAAACGGGGCATGAATGACAAATGCATCCGGTTTGCCAATGATGGTTTAAGAATTGCACAACAAACGGGCAACAAAAAAATGGAGATTGAATTAAGAAATGCAATTGGACAAGCTATTGACCGGCAGGGAGATTATCATACTTCCATCAATCAATTTAACAGGTCGCTGGCTTTGGCATGGGAAATAAAAGATTCAGCAAATATTTATCATTGCCTGGGGAAATTATGTATGGATTATATAGAGCTGAAACAAATGGATAGCGCCAACTATTATGGAGATAAACTTGAAAGCATGCTCATCAAATCCGGGGCTAGGGCAGTATTTCCTTATACAGCTCTCGGACATTTGAATGTTGAACGAAAAAATTATTTCCTTGCAATACGATATGCCCTGAAAGCCATTGCTAACAAGGAAAGTAAAGCAAGACCACCCTACGGACCTTTTCAGGTAATGTATAAGGCGTACAAAGGGCTGAATAATGCAGACAGCGCCCTGGCTGCCTATGAAAAATACTGGGAACTATATTCTCCTAAACTGATCGCAGAAAAAGACAACCTTGTGCTGGAAGTTGAACAACAATTTCAGCAGTATAAAAAGGATAATGAAATAGCCCTGCTGAAAAAAGATAAGACTTTAGGGAAAACTCAGCGAAATGGCGCCCTCATTGTTGCTGTATTACTTGCGATTGCTGCATTTCTTTTTTACAACCGCTTCCGGTTAAAGAAAAAAACATCCGATGCGCTTGCTGTAAAAAATACTGAAATAGAGAAACAGAAAGAAGTCATTCAGTCTTCGCTGGGTGAAAAAGAAACACTACTGCGGGAAATTCATCACAGGGTAAAAAACAACCTGCAAATCATTTCCAGTTTACTGAATATCCAGTCTTCACATATACAGGATGAAAATGTATTATCCTCCATCCAGGAGGGGCAAAGCCGGGTACAGGCTATGAGTTTGATCCATCAAAATCTTTATCAGTCGGAACATTTGAACAATGTGGACATTCAAAATTATATACAGCAATTGGTGGCCTACCTGTCCGAGATGTTCGCCGGGCAATCAAAAGACATAAAAGTAACCGTAGATGCTCCCGGTATTAATTTTGATATTGACACCGCTATTCCGCTTGGCCTTATCATCAATGAACTTGTTTCCAATGCCTATAAATATGCGTTTGACAAACACGGCAAGGGCAATATAAATATCAGCATCAAACCCAAAAGCGGTGATGATTATGTATTGGAAATACGGGATGATGGCAAAGGGCTTCCGGCAGATGTAAATCCTGAAAAAAGCAGTTCATTAGGTTTGAAACTGGTAAAAATCCTGAGCAGGCAGTTAAGAGGAACTTTTAATTCCAGAACTGACAAAGGTGCCGTATTTTTAGTACAGTTTAAAGACCTGAGGGCTTATCAGTCCTCCCAATCATAAACTTTCAAATGATTAAGATACTGATAGTAGAAGATGAACTGATCATTGCAGAAGACATGGCCAATATGCTGGAGAAGATGGGCTATGAAGTGACTGGCAATGCCATGGATGCTGATGAAGCAATTGAGTTTCTAAATCAGTCAAAACCTGATCTGATCTTATTAGATATTAACCTTGGCGGTAAAAAAGACGGTATCACTTTAGCAGGAGAGATCAATGAGAAATACCAGGTGCCATTTATTTTCACCACTTCTTATACTGATGGCAATACGATTGAACGGGCAAAAAAAGTTAACCCGATAAATTATTTGGTAAAGCCTTATAAACCCGAGCAGTTGTACACCGCAATTGAAATCGCTATGTTCAATATTGCCAAACAGCATGAAAAGGAAGTTTCTGCTTCTGTAGAAAATGAAGAAGGCCTTATAATCAAAGATGCCCTGTTCATCAAAGAAAAATACCGCTACACCAAGATAAACATTGCCGATATACTTTGGATAAAAGCCGAAGGCAATTACCTCGAACTGCATCTTGCCAATAAAAAAGAACTGATAAGGGCCACATTAGGTTCTTTCTTAGAAAGATTGAACCGAAATAATTTTTTTCGTACCCATAAATCTTATGCTGTCAATCTTGACCATCTTACCAAATTTGAACCCACTTCCATTACCATCAATGCTTCAGAAATTCCTATTTCAAAGAACTACGCCGATGATCTTGTAAAGCGATTGAATGTGATCTGATCTTCCTTTCACTCTCCCATATCACCGGTACAGCCTGTTTCATCACAGGCCCATGCCTTTTCAGCCCATTTATTTTTTTTGGCTTTTTATTATTCATTGCTTTAGGAGTGATTTACAAAAACCAAAAAAGCTCATTATGAAAAAGATATTATTTACCATGTTGCTGATCGCAAACGGCTTTTTGCTGAAAGCACAGAATGTGGGTATTGGAACCACTACCCCAACTTCTAAATTACATGTTGTATCAACAGGGAACAATTCTATCCCATTTTCAGTTTTTAGAAGTACAGGGCTAACCCCTTTATTCCGGATAATGCAAGGAGGTTCCGGTAATAACGGTACTGCAAGCATTCATAATGGAGCAGGTGATACAGTGATACAGCTTGCAACAGTTGGTGACAGTTGGTTGATGGGTGGAAATGTAGGTATAGGAACAACCGCACCTTTGGCCAAACTGCATGTTGCCGGAAGCTTTAGATTAGAGAATGGTACAGAGGCCCTCAATCGTGTAATGGTTTCAAACAATAGCGGAACAGCTACCTGGAAGGATCCCTCCGTTGTAGGTTTGGTTTCCGGATCTGGCTCTGCCGGCCGCCTGGCATTCTGGCAAAGCAGCGACAGTATTACTTCAAGCAACAAATTATATTGGGACAATACCAATAATTACTTAGGTATAGGCAGTATTACACCATCTGAAAAACTAGATATCGTACTTGGAGCTTCAGAAAATGGTGGTTTAAGAGTTGGGGAATCTTCAAAAACGGTTGCTTTCTTAGGAGATTCCACCACAACTTCAGAAAATGGTGTATTGCGTTTATTTAATGATGCACAAACCGAAACTGTCAGGTTTGGAGCCAATACAGATAGCTGGTTGATGGGTGGAAATGTTGGCATAGGCACTACCACCCCCAATGCTTTACTAACTATTAAGGGAGCTGTCGCTCAAATTCAATTACAGGGCACTAATGGGGTTGACAGAGGTTTTTTTAACCTTACAGGCACTGATGTGAAAATTGGAACCAACAGTGGCAATACAGGCGATTTTGTTATCAGAACTAACGGAGCTGACAGAATGTTTGTGACCCAGGCAGGAAGAATAGGATTCGGAGGAAACTTCCCTTTTAGTAATGCATTTATGACGATCCAAAGCAATACTGACGAATTTGGCGTGTATATTAAAGGGCCTGGTAATGATAAAGCCCTCTATGTAGAAGGGTCGCCAGTACGACATGATCTCTTAACTACATGGTCTGTTCTTTCTGACCGCAGGTTAAAAAAAGATATTCATTCTTATGATGATGGATTGCAGCAGCTATTGCAGATCAATCCTGTAAGATTTCATTACAAAACTGATCTTATAATGGTAGACACAGCAGAGGTCATTGGTACCATCGCCCAGGACCTGCAAAAAATTGCGCCCTACATGGTAACAACAAACAAAAAAGGCTATCTCGGAATTGAATACCATGCGCTGTTTTTTATGATGATAAATGCTTTTAAAGAGGTCAATACTATGCTGGAGGCTTCTAAAGAAAGGGTAGCATCATTAGAAGCTGCCCTGAAAAACCGGGAGCCCCTCTCAACATCAGTACAGGATAAAAAGCTTGAAGACATGCAAAAGCAAATAGATGAACTGAAAAAGTTGCTGGAAGCAAAAAAATGATCACTTCAAAATTAAAGTTATGATCCCGTCAATATTGTATAAATCCGAATCAGTCAATCAACATATGCTAAAGCTGCCCACCTGCAAAGGACTTGAGTTTATTGATACCTCAACCATTGTAAGGGTGGAAGCTATGAGCAATTACAGCAAGTTGTTTTTCAACAATGGAAAAACACTGGTGGTGGCCAAAGTGCTGCACTGGTTTGAAGAAAGCTTATCTGCCATCCTGTTCATCAGAACTCATCGTACGCATCTGATCAATAAAAATTTTATCAGGCAGTATATCAATGCAGACGGTGGTAAGCTTGTCCTCTGCAATGGCGAGTGCATAGATGTATCAAAAAGAAAGAAAAACAATTTACTGAGGCATTTGTGTGCTGCATAAGAATTAAATGCACCACGGCATTCCTATTGCAAAGAATCAGCTAATGTATCAGCAATTCGGAGGAGGGGGTTAATTGTGCATTTGCACTGGCGACTGAATTCAAAAAAAATAAAATAGCCAGACTGCAAGGCATCCCTTATAGTTTATCTTATCAGCATCACCGTTCCCTTCTTATTAATAACATTGTCTTTAAAATCTATGCCGCTGGCAATAACAATGTAAATGCCCGACTCCTGCTTTTGCCCTTTCCATTTTCCATCCCAGCCAATACGGTAATCGGTGGCAACAAAAATTTCCTGGCCCCAGCGGTTATAAATTTTCAGGTACTTAAATTCTTTTATGCCAACCGGAATTCCTCTCAGCACATCATTCAACCCGTCGCCGTTTGGAGTGAAGGCAGTGGGCAGATAAATTTCGGGGCCTTTATAAATTTTTATCAGTACCGTATCGTAAGAAACACAGCCAAGTGGTGTAAATGCTTTTAAAACGTATTGCTGTGTTTGTGTCAGAATTGCAATGGGGTTTGCAATAAATGGATCATTCAATCCTGTGGCAGGTATCCACTCATAACTTACACCACCACTTCCGTTTAACTGGATAGACTGGCCTGCTGCTGCAATGGTATCATTGCCGGCAAAGGCATTGGTGCTGAAAATAACAATGCTTCTCTTCAATGTGTCAGAATAGCAACCAGCGTTGCTGATGGCAGATAACGAGACCTGGTAAGTTCCGTTGCTGCTGTAAGTATGCTGCGGATTGCTGATTGTTGCATTGCCGCCATCACCAAAATTCCATTTCCAGCTTGCGATGCCAGTGGCGTTGTTATCAGTGGCCGAAAAACTTACCGGGCTAAGCCTGCATGCATTGGTAAAGTTCATCGAAATGTCGGGCTTGGCATTTACAGTAAATGTTTTAAAAGCAGTATCGCTTTTGCAACCAGCATTGCTTGTGGCAACCAATCCAACCGTTTGAGCGCCGGCAGCAAATAACTGCGACGGGTTTTGTTGTGTGCTGAAAACTGTTCCGTTATTTATCCAGCTCCACTGTGTAATGCTGCCGCCTGCTGCCGAAGATGTATCGCTGAACTGAACAGCCACATTGCTGCACTGCGGACTGCTGTAACCAAACTTTGCAACGGGCTTTGCCTGCACAGTAATTGTTTTTGTCAATGTATCTGAGCGGCAGCCACGTGAATTTTGCACCACTAATTTTACTGTTATAGTTCCCGAAGTATTGTAAGTAACCTGCGGATTTTGCTGGGTAGAAAATTGGCCGTTGCCCAAATCCCACCACCAACCGGTGATGGCAACGCCGTCGGGGCTGTAAGAAGAATCCTGCAGCGTTGTTTGCGTTGCCTGGCAAATAACAGGTGTTTTGAAATACGCTATTGGTTTGGCCAGCACAAAAACAGTTTTAGTTATTTGTGTAGTGCATCCATGGCTGCTTGTTCCGTTTAATGTAACTGTATTGATGCCGGGATTTAAAAAGATATGCGACACATTCTGCCCATGAATTACAAAAGCAGTATCCAGGAATGTCCAGCTATAATCTGCAATGGTTCCGTCGGGTGCATTGCCACTGCCAAAAAATGATGTTGGTCTGCCAAGGCAAACAGAATCGGTAAATGTAAAATTCATTGCCGGCCTTGCAAAAATGGTTACCAGTTTTGTAACTGTATCTGATACGCAACCGGCAGAAGAAGTAACAACTAACTTAACTGACTTGATTCCGTTTGTTGAATAAGTTGTCGTGGGGTTTTGAATGGTGGATGAAGGCGAACTTGCACCACTGCCAAAACTCCAGTACCAGGTGTTAACTGTAGAGCCGGCACTTACCTGCGATAAATCGGTAAATGAAACTGTTGCACCTGTGCAAATAGAATCTGTATAAGAATAATTAGCAACAGGTTTTCCATTTACATTTAACTGAAGCGATAAAGTATCGGATGTGCAGCCGCTGATGCTTGTAACAACCAGCCTTACTGTGATGATGCCAGCAGTGTTGTATGTAACAGTTGGGTTTTGGTTATTGGAGAACTGCCCGTTGCCAAGATCCCACCACCAGCCCGTGATGGCGCTGCCATCGGTTGTGTAAGATGAATCGGTAAGCGTTGTTGGCGATGCCTGGCATATAGTGCCAAACTTAAAATAAGCAATTGGTTTGGGGCGGATGGTTAAGGTTTTTGAAATAGTATGGCTACAGTTGCTGTTATTACTAAATACTGTCAAGGTTACTGTATAATTCCCGGGATTAATATAAACATTGGATGGGTTTTGAAGACTGGAAATATTGCCATCACCAAAGGTCCAGTTCCAAGAAGTGATATTTCCGCTTGAAATACTTGACAAATCTGTAAATTGAACGCTTGCATTCTGGCATTGATTGTTTACAAACGAGAAATCGGCAACCGGAGCTGGCTGAATATTAATAATTCGTTGTACAGTATCGGACTTACAGCCATAAATTGAAGTTGATACATGATAAATGGTATAAGAACCAGGAGCAGTAAAATTATAAGAAACATTCTGACTGTTGTATGTTGAACCGTCCGGCATTCTCCACCAAAATTGGGCAGGGGAAGCACCGGGTGGAATATCACTAATAAGAAAATAACTTGAATCTGTAAACTGTACCGGCAAACCCTGGCAACTATTACTCCAGGTAAAATGAGCTACAGGTTTTGGATGAATAAATTCTGTGTATGTTATTGAATCTGCACAGCCATTAATATCTATTATTTTTAATTTAGTAAAATGAGTTCCTGCTGAATAAGCATGGCTTACTGAATTATTAACAGAATCAACAGGGGAGCCATCATCAAAATACCAATAAAATTTCGACAGCGGAAAAAATGATTGGGAATTATTTGTAAAAATGCGTCCATCATTTTCACATTTAGTATCCAGTGTAGATGAAATAGCAGCCTGCAATTTTGTACGAAACCATTGAACATTATTAGCACCGCCAGTACTACCGACAAACCCCCAGTAAACAAGCGGATTGCCGCCAAAAATGGTATTTACCATATCTTCTATTCTTGATAAAACAAAGACACCGTCAAAATAAACTTGTATTATTTTTAATGTAGCGTCCCATTGTACCCGAAAGGTATGAACCTGGCCGTCTTCGATATTACCACCTGCCCCAATTACAACCGGGCTTGCTAAACTGTTTACAGAGCAATGAGCAGGACTTCCATTTTTTAACATCCCTATATGATCAAGCGCCGGGTCGCCATTATCGGCAGGGCAGGCTCCGCTATTGGGCCAAGTATCAATTTCTATTCCTATAGAATTGCCTGGCAATCCCTGGTAACCAATGCCACCTCCTCCGGTTCCAATTGCATTTAAACCGTTGTTTTGAAGAACGAACACAATCCCATCGGCTCCGCCATCATTCGCTGTAGCAGATAAAGAAACATCAAAGACATAATCAAAGGAATTATTCAGGTTAATTTTTGTTTGATACCATACCGAGCCAAGTTGTGTATTTACATTTGTGGTAAGCTGGTGTTTGTTACACTCAAGCTGGATAGCATTTACATTGTATGAATATTGAGCGAAGGGGCTAACACAAATTGTTATACAGAATGCAAAAAATAGAATTCTCTTCATACTTGTGTAAATATAATTAATGATGCTGTTAATGCCGTATAAGTTGCTTCAGTATCTTACAAAAAAAGGCCTTCCATAGCAGGAAAGCCTCGTTAAATACAATGTTGTTTAACCCTCTTAATTCTACCAGCCTTTTTTAGCTACTCCGTCTGCTACTGCCTGGTTGGCGGTAGCTTCGCTGAGCATGGTAGTCATTTTGTTGCCCTTGCCATCATGGCCTTGCGCCATATAACCACCACGGGCCGTTTTGGTTATCACTGCGTCCTGCATGGGAACGTTTTTTTCTTTCGTTTTCATGCAATAAGCCGTTAACATTTTTGACATTTGATTGAATTTATGGTTAGTAAATATGGGTGAAGTTTTTTACTTCAAGCTACAAGCTACCTGATTTTTACCGATTTACAAAGGCAAAATGCCTGTAAGCATCCTTTAACCCACTCCAATCAACTGGTTTTCAGCAGATAGAAAACATATCCAGCTATGTTAATTACACGTCTATCTTAGCGTATTTGGCATGTGTTTCTATAAATTCTCTCCTTGGCGGCACTTCATCTCCCATTAGCATACTGAACACACGGTCGGCTTCGGCAGCACTTTCTATTGTAACTTGTTTCAATGTTCTTGTAACGGGGTTCATCGTAGTTTCCCAAAGCTGTTCTGCGTTCATTTCACCCAAACCTTTATAGCGTTGTGTGTTCACGCTGTCATCTTTTCCCTGTCCAAATAATTGTATCAATCCTTTGCGTTCTTCATCCGTCCAGGCATATTCCTGTTCCTTGCCTTTCTTAATTAAGTACAAAGGCGGCTGGGCTATATAAACATTTCCCTGTTCCACCAGTTCTTTCATATACCTGAAAATAAAAGTAAGTATCAGCGTGGCAATATGGCTTCCGTCCACATCGGCATCCGTCATGATGATGAGCTTGTGATAACGCAGTTTGGAAACATCCAATGCCTTTGGGTCATCGGGGGTTCCAATTTTTACACCCAATGCGGTAAACATATTGCGTATCTCTTCATTGTCGTAAATCTTGTGCTCCATTGCTTTTTCTACATTCAGGATTTTACCCCTCAATGGAAGTATTGCCTGAAAGCTTCTGTCTCTGCCCTGCTTGGCGGTGCCGCCAGCCGAATCTCCTTCAACCAAAAACAATTCGCATTTGCCGGGATCTTTATCTGAGCAATCGGCCAATTTACCAGGTAAGCCGCCGCCGGTTAACACACTTTTGCGTTGCACCATCTCCCTTGCCTTACGTGCCGCTGCCCTGGCCTGCGCTGCCAGTATAACTTTCTGAATGATTGTTTTTGCCTCTCTTGGGTTTTCTTCCAGGAATGCTTCCAGCACACGGCTTAAGGTGGAATCAACCACACCCATCACTTCATTGTTACCCAACTTGGTTTTTGTCTGCCCTTCAAACTGCGGCTCGGGCACTTTTACAGAGATAATAGCCGATAAGCCTTCCCTGAAATCATCGCCTTCAATTTCTACCTTGGCTTTGGCAAACATATCCTGCTTTTCGCCATAGCTTTTAAATACCCTGGTAATGCTGCGGCGAAAACCTGCCACATGCGTACCACCTTCGATGGTATTGATATTGTTTACATAACTAAAAATATGCTCCTGGTAACCGGCATTGTACATCATTGCCACTTCCACCATCACATTGCTTGCAACATCGTGGCCATCGCAATAAATAGCCTGCGGAATCAATGGCAGGCGGTTGGCATTTTTATCTATCAACTGCACAAATTCAACAATGCCGCCTTCGCTGTAAAAAGTTTTAGTGTAAGTGCTGCCATCATCTTCCTTTTCTCTTAAATCATTAATGATGATGTTTATTTTTCTGTTTAAAAAAGAAAGTTCTCTTAAACGGCTTTCTAAAATATCCCTGTTGTAAATACCAGAAGTGAAAATGGTAAGGTCGGGCCAAAACTGAACTTTTGTTCCATGAGTATTGGAAGTTCCAATTTCTCTTACAGGATATTGAGGAATGCCGGTTGCATATTCCTGCTCGAATGTTTTACCATCCCTGTTAACAGTAACATGCAGTTTGGCACTTAGTGCATTTACACAACTAACACCCACGCCGTGCAAACCACCAGATACTTTGTAGGAATCTTTATCAAATTTACCGCCGGCATGAAGTACCGTCATTACCACTTCCAAAGCACTGCGGTTTTCTTTTGTGTGCAATCCTGTGGGAATACCACGGCCATCATCTTCTACTGTGATGGAATTATCTTCATTAATTGTTACGGTAATGTTTTTGCAATAGCCAGCCAGGGCTTCGTCAATGGAGTTGTCCACTACTTCATAAACAAGGTGGTGAAGCCCCTTCATTCCAATATCGCCAATGTACATGGCGGGGCGTTTGCGTACGGCTTCCAGCCCTTCTAAAACCTGGATACTGTCGGCGCCATAACTGGCTTTCTGGGCTGCGGTTCTCTCTACGGTTTCTGTGCTCATAATTTGCTCAAAATCTCTTTAGTTTTTTATCAAAATCAGATTCGTGCAAATGTAAGTAAAAGCAGGGGTTTTAGGTGTTTGAAAAAGGTTTATTTTGACCTTATTTTTTGGCCTTGTATCAGGGCGGTTTACTGCTATACTTTTTGTAAGCTGCTGCTTTTGAAGCACCACATTTTGTGACGGTATTTGCTTATGCTGCCGTATCTTTGCGGCTTAAATAACAATGGAAACTCATTCAGACATATTAGCACTGGCTTACCGGCAACCGGTTATGCAGAACGATTGGAAACTGCTGCATGAAAAAGAAAGGCTGGTGCCTGGCTCGGTTCATTATTCTATCAAACGGTTTCAAAAACAGCCGCAATGGAACATTGATGACACCGGCGTGCTGGTGTATCACTACAACAAAAACAACAGCAGCGAAAACTACCTGGAGCTTAAATTTTGTGTAAGTGGCAATGTGTATTGCCGCCAGAAGGACACTGAATGCAATTATTGTAAGTTTAACGCCAGCAAAGGTTGTGTGGAAAAAGTGGACAGTGTTGATGTGCTGAGTTTTAGTTTTAAACCTTCCTACCTTACCCAGTTCAGCAAAAGCAAGAAGAATAATTCGGTGGCGGATGAAGTGTTGTCTTTTACACACCCTTCTTCTTTAACAAAGGTATTACCACTCTGCAGCAAAACAAGGATGGTGATTGAAGCGTTGCTAAACCATACTTATACCGACAGTCTGGAAAACATCTTCATTAATGCACAAACACAAATGCTGCTGCTTTACAGCATGGATTGCATGCTGGGTGAAAAGGAAGACAGTTTTGAATGTAAGTTTCTGGCCAATGCCGATGACAGGGAAAAAATAATTAAAGCAAGAGAAGTTTTATTACAGCATATTGGCGAACCCATCACCATTAAAGCGCTGAGCCGCAAAGTTGCCATCAACGAATGTTATTTAAAGAAAGGTTTTAAAGAAATTTTTGGCAGCACCATATTTGATTTTTATCAAACACAAAGGATGGAACATGCAAAATATTTATTGTACGATAAGGGCCTCAGCGTAACAGAGGTTTCATTACTACTGGGCTACTCTTCTATCTCACACTTTAGCACAGCTTTTAAAAAGCATACGGGCATTAAGCCCTGTGAGCTGCTGATGCGTTAATATCTTTTGTCAGAAATTTTTTACAGTTAATGTTTTAAGAATTTGTGTACCTGATTCATTCAGGGTTATCATTGCATTTGTGATTGCTTAAAGATATTTTTTTGCTGACCCCCGTCAGCAGCGGATATGATTTTAAAAGTTTTATTGTCACACCCTAGTAAAAGATTAAGTTTTTATAAGACCGCTCCCCCTTAATGACAATTCTGTGATAAATGTATTCGCATTGCAAAGCATTTTTGTAGTCTGAATGTTACTGAAAAAAAAACATACTGTATTTATTATCATCACTGTTGCTGGATTCTTATATCAAAGCAATTGTTTTTCGCAAAAGAAGTTTAACGACACCGCTTCGCTGGGCGAACTGGTGGTTACAGCAACAAGAACAGTAAAAAGCATTGGTGACATTCCGGTTCCGGTGCAGGTTATTGGCAAAAACTTTATTCAGCAAACGGGGTCGCAAAAGCTGATTGATATTTTACAGCAGCAAACAGGCCTTGTGCTGGCAGACAATCCGCTGGGGCAGGCTTTGCAGGGTTACCCCAATCCTTTTGGCAGCGGCATACAGTTGCAGGGACTTGACCCAGCTTACACTTTAATATTATTAGATGGTGAACCACTTACCGGAAGAAATGCCGGGGTCTTGAATTTGGGAAGAGTGGCCGTCGGCAATATCAAACAAATTGAAATTGTAAAAGGTCCGGCCACCAGCCTTTATGGAAGTGATGCATTGGCAGGTGTTATCAATATAATTACAGAAAAACCTTCAGCCAGCATTGCATCTGTTAATTTTCATTATGCCAGCCATCATACTTTTGGTGTTACTGCCGCAGGCGATGTGGTTAATAAAAAATCATCGGTGCAGTTATTTGCCAACCGCTACAGCAGCAGCGG
>JANNAM010000040.1:0-32503 GCA_031384415.1 Bacteroidota bacterium | reverse complement strand
TCTTTTTACATAATTCAGCATAGCAATTATTGCTGGTTTTGATAAAAGTAAATATCCTGCATATTCATATCCTCTTGTAAAATGAAATGGCTGCACTGGCTTTATGGCAAAACCATGTACGGATAATAAAAATGCAACAATGCCCCAGCAAAAAAATAAACGGCTGGCAGAAGAAGCAAAATGTTTTTTTAATAAAGGAATATTTTTTACGGCTAATAAAGATAGCAACCATACAAGGCAATATGCAGGAACAAATTGCCATGCTTTATAACTCCAGTCGAGTGCCGCATGTTGTGAAATGGTTTTGTAAATAGGAATTTGCCTGAGCAATACACCGTAGTAGACAATGTGAAAAACTACTGCAACAACTATAAACCAAAAATCTTTGGCTTTTATTTCATTTGATTTAATGTAAAAATATTCGGCCATTACCCATGTAAAAATAATTGCTGTTAATTCTGTTGAGGAATAAGGATGAGAGATGCTGAGTAATATCATTACTATGGCTGCATACAAAAATTGTTTGCGGAGAATTAATAAAATGGCAAACAAAAAAATGAAATGATAATAAGCTTCCAGCGGATAAATTAATGAGCGCCCAAAATTTAAACTCCAGCCGCCGTTGCCGGGGTCTAAAAAAAAGAGATGGTCTGCAAGATTGCCCTGCGATTTAAAATAAGTGAAATGAAGCAAAGCACCGCTCAGCGAAAGCAGCCCGCCACCCCAGCTAAAGAGAACTGCAACCAATTTTTGGTATTTACCGCCGGGCAGAACTCTTTCAACGATTTCTATAACTGTTCTAAAAGTGAGTAAAGTAAATAATAAACCAAACAGCGATAGTATAATTCCAGGCGATGCAGGAATCCATTTCCATAAATAGCCCAATAAAAAAATCTGAGGTTGAAAGAATGCTTTTGGAGATTGTTCGCTGTCATCAAGAGGGTATTGGTATAATAAAACTGCGTCGCCGGTTTTATATTCCTTTGCCGATAACATATAAAGCGAATGCTCCCATTGTATTAAGCCCGTGGGCTTGTGGCTGTTGTCGTGGTAAAAAAAATGGGCGCCATATAAAATTAATACAGGAGTTGAAAGCAGTAATGCAAACAGCCATTTTTTTATATTGTTCTTCTGCTTCACTTTATATGCTCAAAGTTGTGAGGGTTTATTTTTTAGTAATAATAAAAAACATTTGCGACAAAGGCGCAAATGGTTTTCGGATAAAATCAAATGCAGCGGTTATAATACTTATTATGCCAAATAAAGGATGGTAAATGAGGGGTTTTTCAGGGCTGGCTTTAATCCATTTTTTTTTGTGCAGATAGTGCAAAATGCTCACCGTCCAAAAAGGCGCTCCTTGTGTGTAAGTAAATTCTTTTACAGTCAGGCTGCAATCGCTGATAAGTTTTTCGGCACTGCTTTTATCAAAAATAATCCAATGCCTGGGGCAATGATAACCTCCCCAGTTGTTGTTTTTAAAAAGCCGGGCATCCCAGCTTTTATAATTGGGTGTTTTAATAATTATAATACCGCCTTTGTTCAATAGTTGCCCCGCTTTTTGCAGCAATACTGTTGGGTTGGCAACATGTTCAATTAAATTGAGCATTAATATGAGGTCAAATTTGGCTGTTGTTTCAAAGTCTTCCATTCTGCCGCAAAAATATTGGTGTCCGTTTTTTATTGCAATGCTTTCTGCTTCTTTATCAATATCAACCACCTGTGTCAGTGTAATACGTTTGTCGATTGATTTTAGTAATCCTGTAAGCCACCCGGTGCCGCCGCCAACATCAAGTACATTGAGTGAATTGCCCTCTATCTGTTTAAGCAGTTTTTTAAAAAATAATTTATCCAGGTAATTTTTTATCCTGAAAGAAAACCCTTTGGTCTGGTTATTAAACGAGTAATAATTTTTGGGGTAAATAAGCTGCAGCAAATTCAAAGGAACGGGGTCAATAAACAAAACATTGCAGGAAGTACAATGGTAATAACTGTATTCTTTTTCCGAACTGAAATATTCTATATCCTTAGTGTTGGCAAAAAAAGAAATTGCCTGGCTGCCGCAATGCAAACATTTTAAACTTGACTCAGGCTTTACCATTATTTACCAAATATTTTTATAAAGGTTTTTAAGTAGGTAGTTTTTTTATTTTTAACAGCGCCCGCAATAATTGTTTCTCTTAAAAATAATTCAAGTTCATCAGTTTTTGTGTAAGAAATCTGTGGTTCCAGGTGATGCAGCAGGTGCTTGTTAAAACCTGCGCTGCCAAATGTTTTTTCGAAAATGCTGTTGCCAAACAGCCGGGTTAATTTACCAACACCCGGGTTGGTATTTTCTGCATAATGAATGGGCAAATCGTTTCTGTGTTCCAGCAGTTGCCTCAGCGAATTAAATAAAGGATAAAAACATCCAACTGCCAGCACCCAAACACCGATCAGCCACCATTGCTCTTTCCAGGCAAGCAATCCAATAAAAATACTGTGCAATAAAATACTCAAAAGCAATTGTAACCTTGCCTCTTTTTTTACCTCAGTGGTATATTTTTTTTTACCGGCAGTAATAAAATCATTTCGGTGTTTTAATAAACCAAGTATCCTGATGCCTGTAAGGGAGAAAAGGATGAAATTGAAATTGAGTTTTTCAAAATAGCTTCTTTCTGTATCACCACCGGTGCCTAAACTTTTGTGATGTTCCCAATGAATGATTCTGTAATATTTAATGCCCTGGCCAATTAAAATACCGATAATAAGATTGGCAAGCATGTCATTCATTTTTTTATTTTCAGCAATATTATAATGAGCAGCTTCATGGAAAAAATTGATGAGGTATGCTATTATGTAACCTGCGGTTGCTGCAGTTAGCAGGCATAATAAAATTGTGAATGTAAGCCCGTTAATTTGAAGGGCGATAAAATAAAATGCAGTTAACAATGCAGCTAAACAAAGCCAGCCCAGCATTATATCCCGCCATACTTTAAAAAAATCAGGGGTAAGTTTTTTTTTAAAATCAAAATAAGACAAGCCCTTTTTGTCAAAAAGGTAGATTTTAAGTTGGTGAAAATTTATTTCATCCAGTGGATTGTTCATCAATGCTGCCGGTGGTAGTTTCATAGATGATAAATTATCTTGTGGTTGGCTGTGTCAGTTTTGCAACATATTTACCAATCATGTCAAACTCCACATTTACCAGTTCATCATTCTGCAAATACTTCATATTGGTATGTTCAAATGTATAGGGGATGACGGCAACTGTAAAATTATTTTCAGTAACATTAAATACAGTAAGGCTGATGCCATTTAAACAAACCGAACCTTTTTCAATCAGTAAGTGTCCAAATTTTTTATCAAAAGAAAAAATGTATTCCCAGCTAACCGTTTTGTTTACTATTTCAATGCATTTTGCAGTTGAATCCACATGTCCCTGTACAATATGTCCGTCAAGGCGGTCATTCATTTGTAAACATCTTTCCAGATTAATGACCGATTCTGTTTTCCAATTGCCAAGATTTGTTTTGCGTAAGGTTTCCTCTATGGCTGTTACCCTGTGATTATTCCCTTTAATTTCCTCCACAGTAAGGCAAACTCCGTTGTGGCTTAAACTTTGGTCAATTTTCAGTTCACAGGAAAGCGGCGATTCAATCCAGAAGGTTTTGTTGCTGCCGGTGGCAATTATCTCTTTAATCAAGCCGATATTTTCAATAATGCCTGTAAACATTCTTCAAATTTCGGCTTTCCTGCTTAAAAATTAGCTGTCAGACTTTTTTATTTCAATAATTCGGCTATCTTTGCGGCTCTAAAAAAAACTACCAAAGGAGGTATACAAATGTTAATTATTGATTCTAAAGATTGCGAAAACATTGACAAGGCACTTAAAAAGTACAAAAAGAAGTTCGAAAAGAGCCGTGTTTTGCTGCAACTAAGAGAAAGACAAGCTTTCATTAAACCCTCAATCAGACGCAGGGGCGAAATGCTGAAAGCAGTTTACAAGCAGCAATTGGAAGCAGGTAAATTTGATTAATTAGGTTTATACCAGCATTATATTAAACTGATATCCGGTTATAGTAACTTTGGGTATCAGTTTTTTTATGCCCATATCTCACCAAAAGCTCATACAGCCTTTTATTGACTATCTTAAATTCCAGAAAAGATATTCGCAGCATACCATTGTAGCTTACGAAACTGGCCTGATTGCATTTTTCGATTTCCTGGCGATTCAGTTTGGAGAAATTAACTTGGCCGAAATTAAGCCGGCTTTTATCAGAAGCTGGCTTGCTCAGTTAAAACAGTCGGGGCTGGAAAGCAGGAGCATCAACCATAAAATATCCACCCTTAAATCTTTTTTCAAATACCAGCTAAAACAGCGGGCAATTGAAGTAAGCCCGATGACAACTATCGTATCTTTAAAAACAAACAAACGTCTGCCCCAGTTTGTAGAACAGGTTGACATACATACACTTTTTCAGCAGGTAGAATTTACACAAGACTGGAAGGGAAAAACCGACAGGCTTTTACTCCAGTTATTTTACAATACCGGTATGCGTCAGGCCGAACTGGTTGGTTTAAAAGAATTGCAAGTTGATGCGGCAAATAGCTCTATAAAAGTGCTGGGCAAGGGCAATAAAGAACGTATAATACCCGCCAGCAATGAACTAATAAATATGCTTAAATCATATATGGCTGAAAAAAGAGAATCGCATGAAAATTTTGACCAGACAATCCTTCTGGTAAACAGCAAGGGAAAAAAACTGAATCCAAAATATGTGTACAATGTGGTAAATAAATATCTCAGCCTTGTAACAACCATAGACAAAAAAAGCCCCCACGTTTTGCGCCATACTTTTGCTACTCATTTAATGAACAATGGTGCCGAACTCAATGCAGTAAAGGAATTACTGGGACACAGCAGCCTTGCCGCCACCCAGGTTTACACCCATAATTCTATCGAAAAGCTAAAGGATATTCATAAAAAAGCTCATCCTAAAGCGTAAGATTGGGCCACGAATTACACGAATTGGCACTAATGCAGAAGTTTGGTTCGTTTGTATTTCGTTTGTGTTCATTAGTGTCATTAGTGGCCAGTTTTTTGGCATCATCAGACAGGCAATTCGCCGCTCAAAATAATTAACAGCAAAACCAAAATTATTTTTTGATAAATACGTTTCATAGATTAACTTCATACCACGATTGAAAAACCATTATGAACCCCAAAAACTACCACCGCCTATGCCTTAGTCTTTACACAGTTCTTTCACATTATTTTTCACTAAAATTCAGATTGTATGAACGTAAACATTCAAACTGTGCATTTTGACGCAGACACCAAATTGATAAGTTACATCGAAAAGAAGCTGGAAAAGCTAACCCAGTTTCACGACAGGATTACCAAGGTAGATGTGTTTCTAAAATTAGACAATGTAGTGCACAAGATCAAAGACAAAGTCGCAGAAATTAAAGTTCAGATTCCCCGGTACGAATTCTTTGTAAAACAATCCTCCAAATCATTTGAAGAAAGTTTTGACGAAGCGATGGAATCAGTCATCACTCAAATAAAAAGAAAAAAGGAAAAGCTTGCAGCGTAAATAAAAAACCCTCCCTGCGGAGGGTTTTTTATTTTAGGTAAACGGTTACTTTTTTACATAGCAGGAATTAAGAAAAAAAATGGCATGGCTTTAAAATATCTCTATGTTGGGTTTCTATTCTTTGGCTGCACAAACAACAGTTCCGGCAAACGCTTGGCTAATCAAAAAACAAGGCTGTTAACCCAAACCAGATAGTTATCCAGCCCTTTGGAAACATTGATAAAAAGTTTATAGTTTTTTACAGGCAGAATTAGCTAATTGGTATAAAACAGATGTAAGTACTCTAAATAAAACTTCTTTGCTAACCACCGCCAATATCTTACCAAAAAAGGCTTTTTGTGAGTACTAACAACAGGTTGATAAAAAATTTTTTTTCAAAGTTTTTCTGTTAATCATTTTCACTTACCTTTGCCTTCCCAAAAAAAGGAGGTGCTTTTTTGTGCCTTTATTCAAGGGTAAGTTCTTTATAAAACAGACCTAAGCAGTTCTTCTGATAGTTATCGGGATTTTAGAGTATCCTGGTTGATTTAAGAAAGACCTGTCAATGAAGAGAAGATTTTTGAAATAAATGCCGAAGTAGCTCAGTTGGTAGAGCAACTGATTTGTAATCAGTAGGTCGCTGGTTCGACTCCAGTCTTCGGCTCCAGGATTGGGCAGATGGCCGAGTGGTTAAAGGCGACAGACTGTAAATCTGTTCTCTCACGAGTACGTAGGTTCGAACCCTACTCTGCCCACAGAACCAATTTGCTAATTAGCCAATGTGCTAACCTGCTAATTGGAAAGTTCTTTTGATATTGCTGCGTCTGTATTAGCAAATTAGCTAATCAGCACATTAGCAGATTAATTATGCGGAAGTAGCTCATTTGGTAGAGCGGTAGCCTTCCAAGCTTCAGGTGGCCGGTTCGAGCCCGGTCTTCCGCTCATAATTGGAAACAGTTCTTTTTAGATGAGAATTGAGAGAATGCTCTCATAAAAGTTACAAAAGCCGTTGTAGCTCAGTGGCAGAGCACTTCCTTGGTAAGGAAGAGGTCAAGAGTTCAATTCTCTTTAACGGCTCAGTTTTTTGATACGGTACAAGTGTCCCGATAACTTTCGGGAGACACAAAACAATTAAAGCAATGCTGAAAAGCTGGCAAAATAAAAAAGTCGATGGTTACAGACTCTAAATGACAACCAATATTTAAAACAATTATTAAAAAAAATAAAAATGGCAAAAGAATCCTTCAAGAGGGATAAACCTCACGTAAATGTTGGCACTATTGGTCATATTGACCATGGCAAAACCACTTTAACTGCCGCTATAACAGAGATACTCTCTAAAAAGGGTCTGGCGACAGCAAAAAAATATGATGAAATTGATGGCGCTCCCGAGGAAAAAGAAAGGGGTATTACCATTAATACAGCTCACGTAGAGTATCAAACGGCCAACCGTCACTATGCTCACGTAGATTGCCCTGGTCACGCCGATTATGTGAAGAATATGATTACTGGTGCTGCCCAAATGGATGGCGCTATATTGGTAGTAGCGGCTACAGATGGTCCTATGCCACAAACAAAAGAACATATCCTGTTAGCACGCCAGGTGGGTGTACCACGTATGGTTGTGTTTATGAATAAAGTAGATTTGGTTGATGATCCAGAATTGTTGGAGCTTGTTGAAATGGAAATTCGTGAATTATTGACTTTCTACGGTTTCGACGGGGACAATACACCTATCATTAAAGGCTCTGCAACTGGTGCATTGGCCGGAGATGAAAAATGGGTTGGCGCCATCGACGAATTGATGGATGCAGTTGATACTTATATTCCTTTGCCTCCACGTCCGGTTGACCAGCCGTTCCTGATGAGTGTGGAAGATGTTTTCTCAATCACAGGTCGTGGTACAGTAGCTACTGGCCGTATTGAAAGAGGACGTATTAAAGTAGGTGAGGGTGTTGAAATTGTAGGTTTAATTGCTGCTCCGTTGGTTTCTACTGTTACAGGGGTGGAAATGTTTAAGAAATTGCTTGACGAAGGTGAAGCTGGTGATAACGCAGGTTTATTACTACGTGGTATTGAGAAAACTCAGATTCGCCGTGGTATGGTAATTTGCAAACCAGGTTCTATCACTCCGCATACCGATTTTAAAGGTGAGGTTTATGTATTGAGTAAAGAAGAAGGCGGACGGCATACTCCATTCTTCAATAAATACCGTCCTCAGTTTTATTTCCGTACTACAGACGTAACAGGAGAAGTAGAATTGGGAGCCGGAACAGAAATGGTAATGCCTGGAGATAATACCAGTCTTACTGTTAAACTGATTCAGCCAATTGCAATGGAAAAAGGTTTGAAGTTTGCAATTCGTGAAGGTGGCCGTACAGTGGGTGCAGGCCAGGTAACTGAGATTTTGAAATAAACCTTAGCTATTAGCTTTTAGCTGCTAGCCAAAAGGCACATTGTATTAGATTTTTTATATCTTTACAACATAAAACTAAAAGCTGTTAGCTAATCGCTAATAGCTTTTAGCTTTCATACGGGCATGGTGCAACGGTAGCATACGGGTCTCCAAAACCTTTGATCTGGGTTCGAATCCTAGTGCCCGTGCTGATTTTTAATATGCAATTTTGCAAATATGCAAATCTGCAAGATTGAAAGCTTTTTGATTTAATTAATATTCATCATTTGCAGGTTTGCCTGATTGCATATATGCACACCGGCACATTTGCACATTTATTTATTATGAACAAATTCTCTGCATACCTGAGAGACTCTTATAAAGAGTTAACAGAAAAAGTAACCTGGCCGGGCTGGGAACAATTAACCCAATCTACCATGATTGTGCTGGGAGCTACCCTTTTCATCACTGCAATTGTAGCATTGATGGACTTTGTATCCAACGGCACCATGAAATTTATTTACTCTTTATTTTAATGATCATGGAAGAAACAACAACTACAAACGTTGCCGCCGAAAAAGAAAGCAAATGGTATGTGCTGAGGGTAGTAAGCGGTAAGGAGCGTAAAGTGAAAGAGTACCTTGATAAAGATATTATACGTAATGGCTGGGATAAAACCATTAAGCAGGTTTTTTTGCCTGTAGAAAAGGTTTATAAAGTTGCCAATGGAAAAAAGGTAATGAGAGAAAGGAATTTCTATCCGGGTTATATTATGCTGGAAGTGGAAAGCGGCAAACTGAATGATGATATGATTCAGCATCTCAGCAACATCAGCAACGTAATGCACTTTTTAACTGATGGCAAAGGCTCTAAAGGAAATATTATTTCGTTGCGTAAAGCCGAAGTAAATAAAATGCTGGGCAAGGTTGATGAAATGAGTGATGCAGGCGGAGTAACCATGAGTGAACCATTTATTATTGGCGAAACCATTAAGATTATAGACGGGCCGTTCAATGATTTCAATGGAGTGATAGAAGAAGTAAACGACGAAAAGAAGAAACTGAAAGTGCAGGTAAAAATATTTGGCCGTGCCACTCCTGTAGAACTGAATTATATGCAGGTAGAAAAAATTTCTTAATCAATTTATCCGGCCATCTTATAAAAGAGATGGTTTTTTATTTTAAAACTTGTTATCATGAAAAAAACAATTGCAATTATTCCGGTTGTATTTTTTGCTGTAACTCTTATGGCGCAGGCACCCGAAGGCCCGGCTGATAAAGGGATGACCTTTGGCGTGAAAACTACTGAGAAAGGTGCTATTAAAGCCGACGATCTTGTTACAAAATTAAGTGCCAATGATACTGCTCAGGTAAAAGTTGTTGGCAAAGTGGTGGAGGTATGCAAAGCCGAAGGATGCTGGCTGCGTATGGAAACAGCCACAGGGCCAATGATGATACGAATGAAGAATCATTCATTTTTTGTTCCACTTGCAATGAACGGTAAAACCATTGTAGCAGAAGGTACAGCAACACTTAAAGAAACTTCTGTTGAATTACTAAAGCATTATGCAGAAGATGCTGGCAAAAGCAAGAAGGAAATAGATGAAATTAAAGAACCTAAAAAAGAAGTAGTATTGCAGGCAACAGGAATACTGGTACTATAATTCTATTATTATAAAATAATACTTATCCCTGCTTTATTAGCGGGGCTTTTTATTCTTATATGCAGTGTTGTTTTTTGTAAAAAAGTGTACTAAAAAAATTATAGTATAAATACTTTCTGAGTTGTTACCTCAGTTTCCTCAATAATCTTCACAAAATAAATTCCCTTGCCAAGGCTGGCAGTATTGATGTGTAAAAAAGATTGATTAGTTTTTTCTTCGTACAATTTTTTACCCTCAGGATTTATCAACTGCACTGTAACCGGCTGTGTATTATTTTTTGAAAACGATACATTGATAAAATTTGTTGCCGGGTTGGGAGCTATTGTAATTTTATTGCGGCTGTTGAACAAAACACTTTTCACAGGGGAGTATTCAAAAGCATTGTTTCTGTCAACCTGTTTAATGCGGTAATAATTTATTCTCTGAAGCGGTGAATTATCAAAAGCCGTGTAATCAATTATTTGTGTGCTGCTTCCTGCAGCATTGATGATTGCTATGCTGCTCCATGTTCTGCCATCAGCGCTGCGTTCAATAACAAAATGGCTGCTGTTAAATTCCTGTTCAGTACTCCAGCTTAGTTTTACAATATTGTTTATTTTTTGTGCCAGGAAAGAACTGAGTTTTACCGGTACTGTGCCATCAATTCTTGTATACCAGATGGGGGCTGTTACAATACGGGAACTTCCGTTGGTAATATCAATATAATAATACCCTGTGGTATTGTTGGGTATGTTGGCATCGGTATAATTCATAGATGAACCCACAGATGAATATATCTGTGATGCAATATTGCCACTGCCTGGCACGCCATACATGATGCGTATGATGGCACCGGAGGTACTTGTGGTAGCATCTGTAAGATTTACAGAAATAACCGGACCGTACTGACCAGTTGTGATGCTGCCCATTATTTTTGTGTTGATAGTAAAATCAACTTTTGTATCGCAATCCTGTGTGGCATAAAAGTGCATTTCCCGGAAAGCTTTTATAATTTCTGTTTTGGTAAGCGCCGGAGCAATCAATGCCGTTCTTGAATAAGTGGTTCTTCCAAAAGTAGTATTGTGATTATCATGGTCAATGGTTGGCCCCAGGTGATAACCTCTTGCAAGCAAAGTTTGATAATACCACAGATAAGACATTGACGAACCGGGATTGGAATAAGAAGTATTGGTGGATGTGGCAGGGCCGCTTTCTACCGCTGTGGCAGTAATTGCGTTATCTGCAATTGTATTGTAAGCATTGTTTCCAATATTGTCGTAGTCGGAACTATTAGGATGTGCAAGCGAACCAAATGAATTGCTGGCAACATTATCATTAATTATTTTGAATAAGCCACCGGCAGTGGTGTATTCACTTTTAGGAACAAATACATCGTAGTTGGGGCCGGGCACACCGCCAACATTTGATTCCCATCCAAATAAATTGTTCATGCCATTTCCGTAAACAAGTACATGGCCGCCATTGGATATTACGCCCCATTCCATGCCATACAAAGCCAGGAAGTTTGGATTGGCAGTTGTAAAATTATCAGCCTGCGTTATTCCAAGATGATAATTACTTAGCAGGTTACCGGGGTTGTTGGGCGATGAAAAATGATTGTGTTCTGATATGCCCAGGAAATCCATGCACTGCGAAATCATTGCATAATTATAGTCGTTGGTTGGTGTGTAACCCGGATTGTCCTGGTTGCCATCTGAATAATCGGAATGTGCATGTAAGTTTCCGAAATAATAATTGTTTGCAGGAGTATTGCTCGTAGTTGTATTTCCCGTGAGCGGATTTACAGTTAAATATTTTGTTCCGCCGCTGCAGTTTTTATTGGCAGCAAAAACAAAAAAGTAATAAGTAGTATTGGGCGTAAGATTATTGGTAATAAAACTTGTTACCGAACTGTTCGCAATAACAATCCCCCCGCCAAGTGCCATGCCAACGGTATAATCAGTATTGTCAACTGGCAGGGCTGATAAAGAAGGCGATAAACTTCTTACTGTAAGATAATCATCTGCATTTGTTCCGGCAGTAAATACACCAGAAACAGAAGTGCTGGATGCATTAAATGTTAAAGCCGTTGCTTGCGTTGTTGGTGTAGCACAGGGTGGTGGAGCAGCAGTTGTTTGTACACCTGTTAACGGGGCAGATGTATTGTACACCGGGCCAAGGCTGCAGGTTTGAGAATTTAAACTGAAAATAAAGAAATGATATTGTGTGCTGGCAGCTAAAGAATTTGCAGTAAAAGATAACGCACTACTTCTTTGCACAACAATTGAATTGCCGAGTGCATCACCTGCATTGTAAACATTGCCGTTAGCTGGCAAAACTGTTAATGAAGCAGCAGTAGTTCTTAATACAAGGTATTCATCTGCAGCAGTTGCAGTAAAAGAACCCTGAATTGAATTGATACCAATAGTGCCCCACACAAGATTGGTTGGTTGGCCTGCCGGTGTGGTACAAGCAGGAAAACTTGGTTCTGTTGTTGTGCCGGCACTTAAAGGATTTGTAACTAAATATAATGGCCCGCCCGAGCAAACACTGTTTAGTGAAAAGATAAAAAAGTAATAATTGGTTGACTGTGTTAAACCCGATGCATTAAAACTTAAAGCGCTTCCTTTTGCAATAACAGTACCATCGCCCACATTATCGCCAAGGTTGTAATTAACCCCGTTTACCGGTGCCGAAGTAAGGTTGCTGTTTACACTCATGATGGTTATGTACTCATTGGGTGCAGGGCTTGCAGCCGAAAAAATTCCCAGTATGGCAACATCAGTTACGGTAGTAAAACTTATTCCTGTTGGTTGTGCTGTGGGCGTTGTGCAGGGCGATGAACCAACAGCAGTGACAGTTAGGTTGTCAATACTTATTTTGGGCCTAGAGCCTGTGGTGCCGCCAACGCCGTTGTGATAATAAAAACGCAGCCTTGTAGTAGCAGTATTATTAAACAAGGCAGGCAATGCAACATTTGTTACCGAACCGCTGGTAAGTATATTATTGGTAAAATTTAAAACATCTGCCGATGTTAATTCAGTAAAATTGATGTTATCTATGCTTGCATATACTCTCAAAGAACCGCTCCTGTTGCCGGATGAATTGTTAACCGATGCCCAGTCGAAACTTACAGTGCCTGCATTAACGCCGGTGTAGTCCATTAAAATATCAATAGCAGCAGAGTTGGTATTGTCTGTTGTGCCGGTTGCTAATAAAACGATATTGTTTGTTGCAGGTGTTTGAATAGTTCCTTTTTGAACACCGCCATTGTTGCCGGTAATTTGAAACACATTGGTGGCTGTGGTAATTTTTGTGGCGCTGGGTATGGCAGTGCTTCCGCCAATGGGGACAGAGGCAAACCTGTTTGCACCAATGCCACTGGCAAAATTGTCTGCCCAGTTGCCAATGTCTGTAAAATTTTCAGTGTACGATAGCCCCGGCTGGCTTGCCATTGGTACCGGGGTTTGTGCAATCGCTAAGTGGCCGCTAATAATTAGCAGCAAAAGGCCGAATGATTTTCTCATTAATTTGCTTGAACAGGCAAAATTACCTTCATTATTTGTGATTGAATGTTTTATTGATGGTTATTTTGTTAATTACTTGTCAACCTGTCATATTAATGATTTAAACAAAGGATGGCATCCCATTTGTTGAAGAGGGTTATCTTATAAAAAATAAAAAATATGCAAAAAGGAAACATCAGGGTACAAACCGAAAACATCTTCCCCATTATTAAGAAATTTTTGTATAGCGAACATGATATTTTTATCAGGGAGCTGGTGAGCAATGCAGTGGATGCTACGCAAAAAATAAAAACACTTTCTTCCATTGGCGAAGCAAAAGGCGAACTGGGCGAACTGAGGATTGATATTAAAATTGATACTGATAAAAAAACACTTACCATTTCCGACAAAGGAATTGGTATGACGGAAGAAGAAATAGATAAATATTTAAACCAGGTTGCCTTTAGCGGTGCCGAAGAATTTTTAGAAAAATACAAAGGGCAAAATGAGGCCAACATCATCGGGCATTTTGGTCTGGGTTTTTATTCTTCTTTTATGGTGAGTGATAAAGTGGAAGTATTCAGCAAAAGTTTCAGGGAAGATGCAAAAGCGGTAAGATGGGAATGTGACGGAAGCCCTGAATTTACTTTGGAAGAAATTGAAAAAGAAGGAAGAGGTACTGACATTGTACTGCACCTGAATGAAGAAAGTAAAGAATTTTTAGAAATACACCGCATTGAAACTGTACTGGAAAAATTCTGCCGTTTTTTGCCAGTGCCTATTTTCTTCAATGATAAACAAATCAATAACCCCACACCAGCCTGGACAAAAAAACCTGCTGAATTAACTGCTGAAGATTATCAGAATTTTTATAAAGAATTATATCCTTACAGCGAAGCACCTTTGTTCTGGATTCACCTGAACGTTGATTATCCTTTTAACCTTACAGGTATTTTATATTTCCCCAAAATTAAACAGTCTTACGAAATTCAGAAAGATAAAATACAACTGTACAGCAACCAGGTTTTTGTAACTGATGAAGTAAAAGATATTGTGCCCGAATTTTTAATGCTGCTGCATGGTGTAATAGACAGCCCCGATATTCCTTTAAATGTAAGCCGCAGTTATTTGCAGGGCGACCCCAATGTAAGAAAGATAAACAGCCATATCACAAAGAAAGTCGCTGATAAACTGGAAGAGATATTTAAGAACGACAGAAAATCATTTGAAGAAAAATGGGAAAGCCTTGGTTTGTTTGTTAAGTATGGTATGATGACCGATGATAAGTTTTTGGAGAAGGCAAATAAGTTTTTGATTTTAGAAAGTACTGCCGGAAAATTTGAAACAATAGAAGAATATAAACTGTCAACAGAAACATTGCAGAAGAATAAAGATGGTAAGCATGTTATTCTTTATACAACCAATCCTGTGCAGCAGGATGCATTTATACAGCAGGCAAATGCAAAAGGCTATGTGGTGGTTAAATTGGAAACGATCATTGACAATGGCTTCCTGAACCAGATGGAAATGAAGTGGGAGAATGTGCAGTTTGTAAGGGTTGACAGTGACATTGTAGATAATTTAATTGACAAGCAGGAGGGAGGGGAAAGTGTATTAAGCAAAGAGGAAGCAGCAAAACTGAAAGAATTGTTTACGGTACAAAACCCTGAACTGAATGTGACGGTTGAAATAAAAGGATTAAGTACCGAAGCACCGCCTGTGGTGGCCACTCGGCCCGAATTCATGCGCCGCATGAAAGACATGGCTGCTATGCAGGGTGGCATGGGTGCTTTTTATGCCAACATGCCCGATGAAGTTACGCTTACAGTAAATGGCAATCACCCTGTTTATAAAAACCTGTTGTCTGAAGCCGGAAAAGATAAACAGGAAAAACTGGTTCACAACCTTGCAGATCTTGCTTTGTTATCGCAGGGATTGCTGAAAGGAAACAGCCTTACTAATTTTATAAATAGGAGTGTGGAGATGATGGGTTAGGATTGAAAGAATATTTGTTTAAAGGAGGTGTAACTAAACACCTCCTTTATTTTTTATCTACATTCGCTGCCATAAATATTTAAATGGCCGCAACAAAAAACAATGTGCTTATTGGTGCTGGTTTTGCTATTGGCGCCACCATTATCTGGTCGGGTAACTTTGTAATAGCAAAAGGCATTGCAAATAAAATTCCACCACTAAGTCTTTCATTTTACAGGTGGCTGCTGGCTACTTTAATTATTGCTCCCTTCGCCTATAAACAATTAAAAAAAGAAATTACCTCAGTTAAACAAAACTGGTTTTTTATTTTCATTGCAGGGCTTACAGGGGTTGCGCTTTTTAATACCTGCATATATATTGCCGGGCATCTTACTACTGCCATCAACCTTGCGTTAATAGGCACCACCACATCGCCGGTTTTTTCCGTGTTGCTTGCTGCCATTTTTCTAAAAGAAAAAATTACTATGCCACGTATTGCAGGATTACTGGTTTGTATTGCCGGAATTTTATTTCTTCTGTCAAAAGGTAGTTTGGAAACTTTATTGCATCTCCGGTTTACAAAAGGTGATGGCTGGATTTTGCTGGCTGCACTTGCTTTTGCAGTTTATAATACTATGGTACGTAAAAAACCAGCTGGCATTTCTCCCATACCTTTTTTGTTTGTTGTTTTTTTGGCCGGCACTTTAACAATACTGCCATTTTATTTTTTGGAAATTAATCACCAGCCTTCTGTAAAATGGGATTTGTCTTTAGTCGGTATATTAATATACATTGGTCTTGGCGCATCTGTCTTGTCATTTTTATTCTGGAACAAGGCTGTTGCAAAACTTGGCGCTGCCAGGGCTTCCTTGTTTGGTTATCTCATTCCTGTTTTCAGCAGCATTGAAGCTGTGTGGCTGCTCAATGAAAAAATTACATGGGTTCATCTTGTTTGCGGTGTGCTGGTAATTATTGGTTTAATCATCGCCAATTTGAATGTGTTTAATAAGAACAGTAAAACCGCCTGACAGTTACTTTTTTAATTCTAAAATAATTGCTTCAAGATATTTCATCTTTTTTGTGTGATACACCTGTTTAAAACCAAGATTGGTTAATTCTTCTTTATACAATGGGTTCACATAAATGATATAAATATCCCGTGGGTTTATTTCGAAACTCTCCAGTATATTTTCAGCAACGCCATTCATGATTACATCATCAAAAGGGTTGAACATAAAAATGCAGTCTGCATCGGTGGGTATTTCAAAATAGAATGCATCATTGTTGATTACTTTATATTCTATTGACGGATTTTTCTGTTTGGTAAGCATAAGATTTTCATTTGCGGCTGTGCAAAGTTCTTTGCTAAAATCAATACCCGTTATTTTATTAAAACCATTGTGTGCAGCAACGCATAAAGCCCTGCCACGGCCGCATCCGAGATCGAGGAAATGCTGTTGTAATGGTTTAAAGGTTTGATTGTTTAATTGTTTAAAACATTCTTCCAGCAGGCTGTAACTTACCGGCATGTAAATGGTGGCATGTTCAATTTCAATTCCTTTTTTCTGCAGCGCTTTTAATTCATCAGCACCAGTAGTGTTAATGCCATATTGTTTTTCGCCTTTTATTTCTTCTTTAATAATAAAGTACGCTATGCGGATGTTCCAGTTAAAGGCGATGTAGAAAAAATATTTGATGTAGTTAAACATATCCACTAATTACACGAATTAAACTAAGCTGCACTCAATCTTAAATCAATTACTTTCAGTTGCAGGGTTGTTGTTCCGTTCCATTCGTTTTCATCTAAAGTAAAAACAATGTCCAGGGGCTTTCCCATTTGCAGTAATTGAAATTTTTCGGCCATGTTAAAACCAATGCCCGTAAAAGTGCTATTGTTTTGTTTTACCACAAAACGAAGGTGAAGTTCTTTTACAATTTTGCTGTAGCCGGTGTCTGTTACATTTTTTGCCATAAAAACCGGCCGCATGTTTTCGGGGCCATAAGGTTCCATTTGGCAGAGAATGTCGTAAAAAGGTTGTTTTATTTCTGCAAAATTAATTTCGGCATCAATGATTATTTCGGGTATCAGCAATTCGGGGGTGATGGTTTCGCTTACCACTTTTTCAAACTGGTTGCGGAATGCTTCAATATTTTGGGGCAGCAGCGAAAGCCCTGCCGCCGCAAAATGTCCACCATAGCCAAGCAGGTTTTCCCTGCAGGCATGAATGGCTTCGTATAAATTAAAACCCGGTACGCTCCTGGCACTGCCCGCCAGCACATCGCCGCTTTTGGTAAGTACAACGGTAGGGCGGTAATAGGTTTCAATAAGCCGGCTTGCCACAATGCCAACCACGCCTTTGTGCCAGTGTGGTTGATAGACAACGGTTGATTTGCGGTTAATTAAAGCAGTATCTGCAGTTATCATTTCGAGGGCTTCCTCGGTAATGCTGCTGTCAGCTTCTTTACGGTCGCTGTTATCGCTGTGAAGCATTTCGGCAAACTCCAGTGCTTTATCGTAATCAGGTTCAATAAATAACTGCACTGCTTTTTTTGCATCATCCATTCTGCCTGCGGCATTTACCCTCGGTGCGATAACAAAAACCACATTATTGATGCTTAGTTTTTTTTGCAGGCCACCCAACTCAATCAATGCTTTAATTCCGGGGTTGGGGTTTGCATTTATTTTTTCCATGCCAAAATAAGCAAGTATCCTGTTTTCGCCGTTGATGGGAACAATGTCTGCAGCAATAGCAGTTGCCACCAAATCTAAATAACAATGGTAATGTTCTTCATCAATATTAAAATGATTGGCAAGGGCGGTTATTAATTTAAATCCAACGCCGCATCCGCACAATTCCTTGTAAGGATAATTACAGTCTTTTTGTTTGGGGTTAAGAATAGCAACTGCATCCGGAATTTCATCATCGGGCAGGTGATGGTCGCAAATGATAAAATCTATGTTCAATGTTTTTGCATAAGCTACCAGGTCAACAGATTTTATTCCGCAATCGAGAGAAATGATTAAAGTAAATCCGTTTTCTTTGGCATAATCAATTCCCATTTTGCTAACGCCGTAACCCTCCCTGTAACGATGTGGGATATAAAAGTCAATTAATGATGGTTGATAAATTTTGCAAAGAAACTGGTACATCAATGCTACCGAAGTGGTGCCATCTACATCGTAATCGCCAAATACCAGTATTTTTTCTTTACTTTCAAATGCTTCACTGATGCGGTTTACAGCCTTGTTCATATCTTTCATGAGCAGGGGGCTGTGCAGGTCTGTTAACTGTGGGCGGAAATATTTTTTGGCATCTTCAAAAGTTTCAATTGCCCGGCTAAGAAGCAGTTTGCATATCGTTTTACTTATTTTGAGTGAGTGCTGCAGGGCATCGACCTTGCTTTTATCAGGTTGCAGTATGTTCCATCTTTTCTCCATTAGTTCATGGTTGATAGTTCATGGTGATTATGTATTGAAAGAGAGGTTACCTTTATCTACTCTCAGCTATGAACCATGAACTATTTGCATTTTAGTATTTTCTGTCTGTAGTATATCTCACCAATTGCTCCAGTGCATTTCTTACATCGCTTTCAGGAAAGCTGTGTAAAATTTCCAGGGCCTCATCCCGGTACTGGTTCATTTTTTCTTCGGCATATTTTATTCCTCCGGCATTTACAACCGTATCTATAACAACTTTAATTTTTTCTTTGTTTTTGTTTTCGTTTTTAATGATATATATCAATTCTCTTCTTTTGCTTCTTTCAATTTTATTAAGTGTATAAATCAGCGGCAGTGTCAGTTTTTTTTCTTTTATATCATTGCCGGTTGGTTTGCCAATATCTTCATTGCCATAATCAAACAAATCATCTTTTATCTGGAAGGCAATGCCCACTTTTTCGCCAAACAGTTTCATTTTGCCTGTAATGGTTTCATCTTTACTTGTGCTGTAAGCACCTACCGCACAGGCAGATGAAAGGAGGGAAGCAGTTTTGTTGCGTATAATTTCGAAGTAAATATCTTCTTTAAGGTTTAGCTTACGGGCTTTCTGCAATTGAAGCAATTCGCCTTCGCTCATTTGTTTTACTGCTTCTGACAGAATGTGCAGGTGCGTAAAATCATTGTTGGTTGTTGACAAAAGCAAACCTTTAGAAAGCAGGTAATCGCCTACCAAAACGGCAATTTTTTTATTCCAGAGTGCATTAATCGAAAAAAAACCCCTTCGTTCAAAAGAATCGTCCACCACATCGTCATGAACCAGGGTGGCGGTATGCAGGAGTTCAACCAGTGCTGCGGCCCGGTGGGTGCTTTCGTTGGTTTCACCATGCAGCCGGGCGCTTAAAAAAATGAACATAGGCCTCAGTTGCTTTCCCTTGCGTTTTATGATGTATTTCATGATGTTATCAAGCAACGCTGTTTCGCTTTTCACCGCATCAGCAAACTTTTTTTCAAAAGCCTTAAGGTCATCCCCAATTATTTTGTTAACGAAATCCATACTTAAAAAGAAAGCAATATAATGCAGTAAGCATCGCTGTCAAAGTAAATTAGGGGAAACCTAACCGTTGGTATTTTAATTTAAAAGCTGTTTTTTGGTAAAATGCCTATCTTTAATGCAGCGATTATATAAAAAACTAACTCTTCGCACTACGAAATGCAAACTAATTGATGAAATATTTAATCCAAATTAAATGCTAAAAAAGTTTGGTTTTTAAGTCTCAATCAATATTTTTGCAATTACATCATCTCGTATATTTAAGAAAATTATTAATCATTAAGTTATGACAAGCAAAAAGTACAAATTATTACTAGGGCTCATTACCCTATTATCTACCGGAGCTTACGCTCAGGTGGGCGGAAGCGGAAGTGTTTATGACTCCTCCGTTATTCCTGCAAAACGAATGCCGCAGCAAAACGAATTCTGGAACAGCACTTATAACTTTCCTGCAAAGCCACGCAATATGTGGGAAGTTGGTGTTGCTGTCGGAAATTTTGCAGTAAGTGGCGACGTTTCAGCTAAAATTCCTTCTTTGGGCTTTTCAGCTCATGTTCGCAAGGCATTTGGCTATATCTTTTCTCTTCGCCTTCAATACATGAATGCCACTGGCAAAGGCGCAAGCTGGCTGGCATCTGAAAACTATGCTAAAAACGAAGCATGGCAGGATTATTTGGCTCCTGCATTAAGATACGGAGCACCAGTTAGAACTATCTCTGGTAATATTGTCCCTTCAAATGGCCGGGGTTATGATTATGTTTATTACAACTATAAAGTAAAAGCCCAGGATTTGGGCTTACAAGGTATAGTTACTTTAAACAATATTCGTTTTCATAAAAAGAAGACTGGCTTTACTATTTATGGCGGTGGTGGTATTGGCGCCACTCTTTACCATACAAAAGTTAATGCTTACAATGAATCTACTGGTCAAAATTATGCAGCACTTTACAGAACAGTAGCAAGCAATACAGCAAATTTTGGTAAGCACTCTAAAAGAAAAGATGTTTTAGATGCACTAAAAGCTGGTATGGATAAAACGTATGAAACAGAAGCTGAAAACCAGGGTAATCGCCGTCCTAAAATTGGTGAGAACACTGTTAAACCTTCCGGAACTGTTTTATTTGGTTTTGCATGGAAATTAGGCAAAAGAGTAAACCTTGCTTTGGAAGACAGGCAGACCTTTGTTAAAGATGATTTATTAGACGGTCAGCGCTGGCAGGAACATGCATGGGGCGATGCAGTATTAACCCGTGATTATGATTCTTACAATTATCTTTCTCTTGGTTTAAACTTTAATCTGGGTGCAAAATCTGTTGAACCATTATGGTGGCTGAATCCATTGGATTATGCTTACGATGAGCTGAAAAATCACCGTAATGTTAAGTTCCCTAAAAACAATTGCGATGATGCAGATAATGATGGTGTATGCGACCACTTAGACCGTGAGCCTAACACTCCTGCTAATTGCCCAGTTGATACACACGGAGTAACAAAAGATACAGATGGCGATGGCGTTCCGGATTGTAAAGATAAACAACTGATTACTCCAACAGAATGTCAACCGGTTGATGCTGATGGTGTAGGCAAATGCCCAGAACATTGCTGCGATAAACCAGTAGTTACTGATCCGGTTAAAACTTGCCCTTGTGATTATCCAAGTATTGGTTTCAAAGGAACAGGTACTACCTTAAGCGGCGATGCAAAAGCAATGCTTGCAACTGTAGCGTCTAAAATGAAAGCAAACCCTGATTGTAATATCACCATCAATGGCTACCCCGAAGTTTCTAAAGCTTCACAAGCTATGTGTAAGAAAAGGGTTGATGCAATCAAAGCATACCTCGTAGATAAAGAAGGTATCAGCGGTGACAGAATTACTACCAACTGCGAAATTGGCGGTGGCGATAAGAACACTGTGGATGTAAAATGTAATTAATAAACTAAGTAATAATTCCACTTTTTGCTCAATGATGAACCCTCCCTTTTTGGGAGGGTTTTTTTTGTGAATCATGTTTATGAATCAAAAGAATGATAATAAAATCAAAAAAAGGCTGTAAGTATTAAGCAAGAATTTACCTAAATACAAGATTAAATAAAGATTGAAGCAAATAAATTTGATGTTTATGCCTGAAGAAACTTCCAGAACCAGTAATCTGTTTGGGGAGTATTGCCAATAGGAAAATTGTGAGTGTAGCCAGAATTTTTGAAACCGAATTTCTCGTAAAATTTGTGAGCTCTTGTATTATGCTCCCACACTCCCAGCCAAACTACTTCAAAATTATTTTGCCGGGCATAGTGCAGTATAAAATCCATCAGTTGCTGGGCAATTCCCTGCCCGTGAAACTCTTTTAATACATAAATGCGTTTTAGTTCCAGTGCCTTCCATTGCTTCATTATGGGGAAGCTGCTGTAATCTTCCATAAACCTTAAATAACCAACCGGGTTACCATTCAGTTCTGCAAAAAAGCAAAAGTCAGCATCGTTGTTTATTTCTTTGGCCAATACTTCTTCGGTAAAATATTGGTTTAGAAAAAGGTTCATGTCTTCTTCTGTGCAGGTGCCGGTAAAAGTATCGTAAAAAGTTTGCCTTGCTATAGCAGTTAAGGCGGCAACATCTTTAAGCGTAACCCTGCGAATTGTTATGTTCATGCAAAAGTTTAAATTGATTACCAGTTTAACTGAAGTATGTTTTTTTTCCTGTCAATATCTGCCAGCCTTCCTGAGGGGTCTATTTCTGCCGTTTTTACATCCCGTAAGGTTCTTTTAAATTCAACGATGTAAGTTGTATGTGTCCATCTCCATTCTTCATGCACTTCTCTTTTTTGGGATGAGTTTTCGTTTGGTTTTTCTCCAAACATTAAATTAACCGGCACATAATGCATTTCGGTGCTGCCATCTTTAAATGTTAATTGTAAATCAATTGGCATTGGCATTTCGCCGCTTCGTTTTAAACGAAATTTAGAAACACCGTTTTCTTCCCATATTGAATCAATACTGTAATTAACCGTTTTCATTGTGTTTACCATATACTCTTTATACCATTGTAACTGAAGGCCGCTTGTTTTTTCTGCAACCCTAATAAAATCATTTGGATTGGGATGTTTAAAACGCCAAAGCCTGTAATATTCCAGCAGAATTTTGTCAATTGCTTTTTCTCCAACAATATAACCAAGCTGTCTTAAAAAAACAGCCCCTTTGTAATAGGAATTTGTATTATAAGCATAATTTGTATAAAAATAATTTGCAGGGGTGCTCATGGGTTCATCAAATACACTTGTGGCAAGTTTAAAATAAGAATCATATTCGGTGGCTCCGGCAAAAAAATTTTTTTTACGAAGCCATGCAAGCACTCTTGCCTCGGCATAATTGGTAAAACCTTCATCCATCCAGCCATACAAATTTTCATTGGTGCCCATCATCATCTGGTACCAGCTATGGCACCATTCATGTACGGCAGCTTCAAGCCCTGAATTTCTAATCAGTGTGGCCATGGGGTATTCTGTGCCGCCGCCGCCACCCTGTAAAAATGAATAGACGGCATAAGGATATGGCCCGAATGTTTTTGCCATAAAGGGATAAATGAGGGCACAGGTATCTGCAGTAGCCTGCCATTTGGTATCCTGGCTTTCATTGTTTTTATAAATAAAATGGAGTAACGGCCCGTTTGCCGTTTTTCTGGTAATGTGTTTATAGTCCGGATCGGCAGCCCAGACAAAGTCATGAATATTTTTGCCAGCAAATTTCCAAACCCTGAAATCACCGGGAATTTCTTTTAGCGGCGATCCTTCTTTATCGTATCCCCATCCAATATCAGTTGCGTTTTGCAGTTCGCCGGTTGCTCCCAATTTATAATTCTTATCCAGGGTAATCTTTACATCATAATCACCCCACACACCATAAAATTCTTTGCCTGTGTATTGGTCGGCATGCCAGCCTTCATAATCATACTCCACAACTTTCGGATACCATTGTCCCATGCTGTACCTCACGCCCTCGGCATTATCCCTGCCACTGCGGCGGCTTAGTTTTGGCACCTGGCATTCAAACTCAGTATTAAAAACAACTGATGATTTTGGCAAGATGGATTTGTCAAGTATTACTTCAAGAATAGTTTCATGCAATTTGGCTTGCTGCAGCTTTCCGTTTAGGGTAAATTTTAAAATATTGCAATAGCCCTGCTCTTCGGGAGTTAAATCGGCAATGCGTTTTCTGAACCTGCGGTCAAAATCTAAAATGTTGCCGCCACTGGCAGATCTTCCAATTACCAGGTTTTCTGTGCTTCGGCTGTTTATATCCATCATGCTGCCCGGTTTAAAAGCATTCCAGAAAAGGTGAATGAAAACCCTGTTTAAAGTATCGGGAGAATTATTGGTGTAAGTAATGGTTTGTTTACCGCTGAGTATATTGGTATTTACATCAAGGCTTACATCCATTGCATATTTTATGCGTTGTTGCCAGCGGTCGGGCTGTGCTTTTGCTATAAAAAATATTAAATTGGGAATAAGAAAAGACAAAATAAATTTTCTGTTCATGTACTGTGTTTATATTATGTAAATTTCGGCAAAATAGTTTTTTATGTCAAAAAGAAAACAGATAAATGGCTATCCTTTTATTCAATACAGCAAAGAAACTTATAGCGAAGAAGAAATGAATGTAAATGCTGTTAAATTTTATCAATGGATGAATAAAAGAAGGACATGCAGGGATTTTTCAAATAAACCAGTTCAAAAAGAAGTTATCGAAAATATAATTTTAACTGCTTCAACAGCTCCAAGTGGAGCACATAAACAACCCTGGACATTTTGTGTTGTTAATAACCCAGTAATAAAAAAGCAAATTAGAATTGAAGCAGAAAAAGAAGAATTTGAAAGCTACAACGGAAGGTTGCCGGCAGACTGGCTTGCTGATTTGATGCCATTGCAGACTAATTGGCAAAAGGAATTTTTGGAAATTGCACCTTATATTATAATAGTGTTTAAGAAGAGTTATGAAACAGATGCTGCCGGCAATAAGAAAAATACTTATTATGCCGTGGAGAGTTGCGGCATTGCCTGTGGTTTTTTATTGGCTGCCATTCATCATGCAGGGCTTGTTGCCCTTACACATACACCATCGCCAATGAATTTTTTAAGCAAAATTTTAAACCGCCCCGAAAATGAAAAACCTTTTCTGGTGATACCTGTTGGATATGCAGCAGATGAATGCTGGGTACCGGATATTAAGAGAAAAGAGTTGAATGAAGTTGCGGTGTTTTATTAATCTACTTTATCAGGAAATCAATAACCACTTTATTAAAAGCAGGTGCATCTTCCCAGGGAAATTCATGAGTAGCTTTTGAAACAATCATTAATGTTGCTGTGGGAATATTGGCAGCAATTCCTTTGCTGTGCTCTTCTCTTACAATATCTTTTTCTCCTGCCATTACCAAAACAGGACAGGAAATTTGTCGCATCTCTTCAAATGTATGTTTGGGTTCGGTTAATAAGAGTTCAATTCTTCGCAACCTGCTTTTCGAAAAGGAAGAAGAATCTTTGGCAAGCTCTTTCTTTTCTTTTTTTAGGATTTTAAACACCCATTTGTCCACTACAGTTTTATCTATAAAAATAACTGCACCCATTGTAATTAACTTCTTTACTTTTTTGGGATATTTCATTGCCATTATCAAACCTGTGTTTCCGCCATCGCTCCAGCCCAGCACGTTCACACTGTCTAATTGAAGATAATCGAGCAATGCATTCATATCATCGGCAAATAAATCGTAGGTGTAAATTTTTCCGTCATCTTCCGATTTACCATGCCCACGGGTATCTATTGCATACACATGATATGATTTTGATAATTCAGGAATTTGCAGCCTGAATGAATTAATGGATTCGGAGTTTCCATGAAGTAAAAGAAGCGGCTGCCCCTGGCCATATTCTTCGTAATAAATTTTAATACCGTTTACTGTGGCCGATTTTCCGGTAGAATCATTATCGCCATACTCAGTTGATTTTGCCAGTTTGCTTCCATCTACTCTGCAGGATTGTTTGCCTGCATAAAACTCATCTGTGGAAATAGAAAAAGAATAAAGGTTGTTTAATTTATTATGCCCCCAGGATTTATTGGAAAAAATACTATCCTGCTCAAAGCCACCATTTACCAATGGCACTTCTTCCATTACACCATCTTTGTTTTCAATAAACAGTTTAAAGTCATCAAAATAAAAAATCCCTTTTTTGTTATACATACCACCAAATACCAGCATTTCTGCATCTTTATCAATTTTGCCTGATTGGGTATATACTTTCCATTCATTCGATTGAATAGGTTTGTCCATCATATTGTTGAAGAATCCCATTTTTTTATTAGCTCTGTCAACCCTTACCCAAATTTCTGCATTGGCATCTTTATCTATAAGGGTAACTTTTACAGCGGCTTCTATCCTGAATTTTTTACCGGCATATTGTTGGGCAGCTACTACATTAACTATTGTACCCCAGGCTGGGATATTTTGTGTCATTGCAGTGTTTGCTGCAATGAGAAGTATTACACTTATTAAGTTGCGTTTCATTTATTTTATTTTTTTCCTTCCACCACAATCACGATTTCTCCCTTCACTGTTTTCTCATTAAAATAATCATGCACTTCCTGCAATGAGCCTCTTTTATTTTCTTCAAACTTCTTGGTGAGTTCCCGGCTAACACAACATTGCCTTTCGGCACCAAAATATTGTATGCAGTCATTCAGTGTTTTTACCAGGCGCATGGGGCTTTCGTAAAAAACCATTGTTCTTTCTTCTTCACCTAATTTTTTAAACATTGTCTGTCTTCCTTTTTTTAAAGGAAGGAAACCTTCAAAACAAAAACTGTTGACGGGCAGGCCGCTGTTTACCAACGCCGGTACAAAAGCAGTGGCGCCGGGCAGGCACTCAACTTTTATATCATTTTTTATACATTCTCTTACTAATAAAAATGCCGGGTCGCTGATGCCGGGTGTGCCTGCATCGGTGAGCAGGGCCATTGTTTTACCGCCTTGCAGTTGTTCAACAAGGTGTGTAAGAATTTTATGCTCGTTATGCTGGTGGTAAGGCGATATTGGTTTGTGAATTTGATAATGATTGAGCAGCACAGAAGAAGTTCGGGTATCTTCAGCTAAAATTAAATCTACTGTTTTTAATACATCAATTGCCCTGAAAGTGATATCGGCGAGGTTGCCAATGGGAGTGGGGACGATATAAAGCATAGTGCAATTGTAGATTGTAGATTGGCGATTGCAGATTTACCTTCAGCTTTAAATCTACAATCTGAAATCGCAAATCTGAAATTATTAGATAACTGAAATATCAAAATGCTCCATCACAGGGTTTGCCAGTAATTTTTTGGCGGCTTCTTCTGCGGTTTGCAATGCTTCTTCTTTTGAATCGGCTTCAATTTGCAAATCAATGTGTTTGCCAATTCTTACATCTGCAATATTACTTAACCCTAAATTTTGCAAGCCACCCATCACTGCTTTGCCTTGTGGGTCTAATAAATCTTTTAGCGGCATTACTTTTACCTGAACTGTAAATGTCATGATTGTTGTTGTTTAAAAACCAAAGATAAAATAATGTACACAACAAAAACGATTGGCACTGCCAGCCACTGCAATAAAATTGCAGCAATAAGAGCAACTGCCAGTAATATTAATTTGGGTAAATTATTTTTAAGGGTAAAATCTTTAAACTTTAATGCCATTATTGGAAGGTTGCTCACCATTAACCAGGATAACACAATGACGATAACATAAAGCACCCATTTGTTTTTGAGCAAATTAAAAATCATTTCGCTTTGTGGGTTCCAGTAAATGAGGGGAAAGCATGCAATTAGTAAACCAATAGCAGGAGTTGGCACACCTTTAAATCCGTACGACTGGTCGGTGGCAATATTAAATTTAGCAAGCCGATAAGCTGCGGCGCATGCAATGAACAAAGCTGGCGCCAGCCAGATTATTGAAACTTCAATACCATCTGTTTCTTTTGCATAAGCCATCCTTAAAAACTGCCAGATGATTAAAGAAGGTGCAACACCAAAACTTACCACATCGGCCAGGGAATCTAACTGTTTGCCCATTTCGGAGGTTGCTTTAAATAATCTTGCCACAAATCCATCCAAAAAATCCACCACGCCTGCAAGCCCGATAAATAAAGATGCCATCCATATTTTTTCGGGGATATCAATAACCTGGCTTCCTTCTTCATTGTATTGAATGGTGATGCCATTTTGCATTATTGCAATGATGGCAAGGCAGCCAAACAGGAGATTGAGTAAAGTAAAAATGTTGGGGATTTGTTTCATTGTTTACAGACCATAGACCACCGACGACAGATGACCAAAAGTGGTTATAGTTATTTATTCTTTATAGAATTTTTGAATGCTTGAATTTTTATTACTATTATTTCTAATTCTGTATAAAATTTATCGAACTGTTGCTGATTAATGTAATTTCGTTTTAATGCAAGGTAAAGGCAATTTACAACTTCTAAAGCCGAACGTTGAGCGTAGCCTAAAAACCTGCCTTGTTCGGATTGGATTGTCCGGTTGAACCCTCCGCAAAATTTAATGAAATAGAATCAGCTGCTTTTTTCATTTGTGAAGTAAGGGAAAACATTTCTTCCTTTGGAAAGGCTCTCGTCAAATTGTGTACATCATCAGCCATGACTATAGCCAATTTCCATATTTCTAACTTTTCAAATTTAAAAAGCATAACTGCAAATTAAATCTATATGTTATTTTAATTGATTAGTGCTTTTTGTTGTCTGTTGTCAATTGTCTGTCGTCATTTTTTCATCAGCGCTTCAATCTCTTCCACAGTTATAGGAATATTCTTCATTAAATCTTTATTACCGTTCCTGGTTAGCCAGAAATTGTTTTCAATTCTTACACCCATTTGTTCCTCCTCAATATAAATACCGGGCTCAATGGTGAACACCATTCCGGCTTTAACAGGTTCTGTCCTTGTGCCTAGGTCATGCACATCGATACCGAGGTGATGGGAGATGCCATGATACAAATATTTCCTGTAAGCCCTGTCATCAGGGTTCTCATTCTTAATATCCGATTTTTTGAGCAAACCAATTTTCTGGAAAATAATGGTTGCTTCATCACCTACTTTTTCTGTGTAGTCAAGAATACTGATGCCCGGTTTTAAAATACTTGCAGCATATTGATGTAAATGAAGGCAGGCATTGTAAACTGTTTTTTGACGACGACCAAATTTTCCACTTACCGGAATTGTTCTTGTTAAATCTGCACAATAGTTACCATATTCGGCACCAAAATCCATGAGTATTAATTCGCCCGCCTTGCATTCATTGTTATTTTCAACATAATGCAATGTTCTTGCTCTGTCGCCGCTGGCAATGATGGAACCATAAGCCGGGCCCGTGGCTCTTTGTTTTAAAAACTGGTGATAAATCTCAGCTTCGATTTCATATTCCATCACGCCGGGCTTGATGAACGTAAGCAAATGCCTGAATGTGTTATCGGTAATGTCCATTGCTTTTTGCATGACTTCCACTTCCAGGGCAGTTTTAATAGCCCGCAGTTCTTTCATTATTCTTGCGCTGCGTTTGTAATTGTGCAATGGGTAACGTTGTCGCATTCCTTTTATAAACCTGTAGTCTCTTACCGGAACAAGGTTTGCCTTGCGGTCGTTTTCGTTTGTGTTCAGGTAAATTGTATCTGCCACATGAATCCAGGGCTGCAGCATGCCGTCAATAACATCGAGCCAGATGATTGTTTTAATGCCTGAGATGGCAGTTGCCTCATTAACCCTTAACCTGTGGCCATCCCATTTTTCTTTTAGTTCATTAGGGCGAACAAGTACCAGCACTTCCCTGTATTTTTCATCGGGGTTATCAGGAAATAAAATTACCATGCTGTCTTCCTGCTGTATGCCGGTAAGCCAGAAGAGATCACTGTTCTGTTTAAATTTGTGGATGGCATCGCCATTCATGGGTAATTCGTCATTGCTGTTGAAAATGGCAATGGAGTTTTTATCCATTCTTTCTGTAAACCTTTTACGGTTTTGAATGAAGATTTCGGGATTAAGGGGAAGATATTTCATCGGCAACTTATTTAGATATGCAATATACATTTTAAATGAAATGACTGAACGTTGGCTTTGGTAATTCTACGCTTAGATAAAAGTTGCTTAGTGGTATGCAGTACAAGTGAGATTATTCTTTCTTTTTACTAAAAAGAAAGAATAACAGAACAAGTTCACAACGATGATGCCATGAAAAACTAAAGCCAGTGTCCAAGAAAGAAACAATAATTCTTATAAATTTTCAAAATAATTAAAAAATTTTTCCGGTTCAAACATAGTGCTACATTGTTCAATCCTGTTCAAGAAATACAGTACTAAATTGAATTTCCGCAAACGATTGCGTAAAATGCCTTCAGGCTTTTAAATATTGGATCGGCTGATTGACTTTTTATGAAAAATGCCTGACTTAACTTTACGGCAACGATTGCGTAATATTAAATTAAACCTGCTATGTCAATTCCTTCCATGATTTACATGCCCAAGAACCTGCTGGTTAACCTGGGCTTACAAAATTCCGATGATGTACATTACCAGCTTTGCCCTGAAGAACTTACAGAACAGACCGTTTTGAGGGGCGAGGGCGTTTTAAACGATACCGGCGCCCTGGTGATTAACACTGGTAAATTTACCGGCCGCAGCCCAAAAGACAAGTTTACCGTGAAAGATGCCCTTACAGAAAACACGGTTTACTGGAACGATTTCAACATTCCTTTTGAAGAAGGGAAATTCTTTCTGTTGAAAGAAAAAATGCTTGCTTATTTGGATGGTAAAGAAATTTGGGTGAGGGATTGCTATGCCTGCGCCGACGAAAATTTCCGCCTGCGGCTTAGGGTGGTAAATGAAAACCCCTGGAGCAATTTGTTTTGTTACAATATGTTCATCCGCCCCGAAGAAAAAGATTTAGAAAACTTTACACCGCACTGGCATATCATACAGGCACCGGGTTTTAAAGCCAACCCTGTGGTGGATGGAACAAGGGCCGAAAACTTTGCAGTGATAAGCTTTACCCACAAAACTATTTTGATTGGCGGCACCGGCTATACTGGTGAAATGAAGAAGGGCATTTTTACAATGTTGAATTATGTGCTGCCGCAAAAAGCTGATGTGCTCAGCATGCATTGCAGCGCCAATATGGGTATTGATGGCGATACTGCTATCTTTTTTGGATTGAGCGGCACAGGCAAAACAACTTTAAGCGCCGACCCCAACCGTAAACTGATTGGTGATGATGAACATGGCTGGACGGCTGATACGGTTTTTAATTTTGAAGGTGGCTGTTATGCCAAAACAATTGACCTGAGTGAGGATAAAGAACCGGAAATTTTTCATGCCATCAGGCCCGGTGCGTTGGTAGAGAATGTAACTTTTTTTGAAGGCACCAATAAGATTGATTTCAGCAGTAAAAAAATTACGGAGAACACAAGGGTGAGTTATCCTTTGCATTTTATCAGCAATGCACTGGAGCCATCAATTGGCGGCGCACCTAAAAATATTTTCTTTTTAACCTGCGATGCGTATGGTGTATTGCCTCCCATCAGTAAATTAACGGCAGGGCAGGCGATGTACCAGTTTATAAGTGGTTATACCGCAAAAGTGGCGGGAACTGAAGCTGGAGTTACAGAACCCAAGTCAACTTTTAGTGCCTGCTTTGGGGCACCATTTTTACCATTGCACCCCGGACAATATGCCGAAATGCTGGGTAAAAAAATGATGGAGCACAAAGTAAATGTTTGGATGATAAATACCGGATGGAGCGGCGGCCCTTATGGCATTGGCAGCAGGATGAAACTCAGTTTTACAAGGGCAATGATAACTGCGGCGCTGGAAGGTAAGTTAGGCAATGCATCCTATGAAGCACATCCTGTGTTTGGTATGATGATGCCAAAAACCTGCGAGGGTGTGCCTTCCGAAATTTTGAACCCACGCAACACTTGGGCAGACAAAGCTGCTTACGATGCACAGGCAAAAAACCTTGCCGAACAGTTTATAAAGAATTTTGAAAAATATGCCAGCGGTGCTAATGCAGAAACTTTAGCGGCTGCGCCAAAAATTTGATACCAAAACAAGCAACGATTGAGCTATCAAGAAATCCCTCTGCGTAAAAGCGGGGGGATTTTCTTTTGCACTTAATTGAATTCCATCTCCGGTATCTCTCCCTCCACAATCAGTTTCCCGGCAGTTTTCCCAACAATTTCTTCTACAGAAACACCGGGTGCTCTTTCCAATAATTTAAAACCATCTGCTGTTACATCCAGCACCGCCAGTTCGGTTACAATTTTTTTAACGCAGCGTTTTCCTGTTAAGGGTAAAGTACATGCAGGTAACAATTTGCTCTCAGCTTTTGGGTTGGTATGCATCATGGCTACAATAATATTTTTTGCAGCAGCTACTAAATCCATAGCACCGCCCATTCCCTTTACCATTTTGCCGGGTATTTTCCAGTTGGCGATATCGCCCTTCTCACTTACTTCCATAGCACCTAATACAGTCAGGTCAACTTTGCCGGCACGTATCATTCCAAAGCTCATGGCACTGTCAAAAAAAGCTGAGCCGGGTACGGTAGTGATGGTTTGTTTGCCTGCGTTAATCAAATCGGGGTCTTCTTGGCCTTCAAAAGGAAAAGGTCCCATGCCCAGCAACCCGTTTTCACTTTGCAGCACTACATCCATTCCTGCAGGAATATAGTTGGCAACTAATGTAGGAATGCCAATGCCAAGATTTACATAATAACCATCTTGTAATTCTTTTGCTATGCGTTGTGCTATTTGTTCTTTAGATAAAGCCATGATTAATGTGATAATTTGCTGATTAGCTAATTTGCTAATTCCATAAATTTAAAGCACCTGTCAATAATAAAAACTGTTTCAATTTTAATG
>JANNAM010000008.1:0-27461 GCA_031384415.1 Bacteroidota bacterium | reverse complement strand
CAATGTGGGAACCGGGCAAAGAACCAATGAAGAGTGTGGGAAGCTGCGTTAACAAAATGGTACTGGGCGGCCGCTACCAGGAAAGCATTAATACTGGCCTAATGATGGGGATGCCTTTTGAGGGCCACGGTATGTTAGCCTATAACAATGCCAAAAAAGTTTTTGAAAATACATGGGTAGATAATATGGGAACCGGTATTATGATGATGAGTGGCCCATGGAACGAAGCTACAAAATCATGCACCCTTACCGGCAAAGGTGTTGACCCTGCTACTTTAATTGAAAAGGATTACAAGCAGGTATTTAAGGTTGTAGACGATAATACACAAATGCTTGAAATGTATGGCCCAGGCCCCGATGGTAAAGAATGGAAAATGATGGAAATAAAATATACGAGGAAGAAATAAATTTTATTACACAAAAAACCGGAGCATTGCTCCGGTTTTTTGTATCTCTTAATTTTAATTTAAAGCATTTCCATTACCGGCATTTGATTCAGCAGCGGTTAATTTACTTTAATAAATAGTCTTTAATAAACTGCACTGTTGTATAAAACAGGAAATCCACATTGTTCTTCTTCTGAAAACCATGTCCTTCATCATTGGCCATCAAAAACCAAACTGTTCCACCGTTATTTTTTATTTTATCTCTCATCTGTTCTGCTTCGGTGTAGGGAACCCTTGGATCGTTTTTGCCCTGTACAATATACATGGGCTTGGTAATTTTTTCTGCATTGTTCAGTGGCGCTATCTTTTCAAAATAAGCAGCCATGGCAGGTTCTCTTTCATCGCCATATTCTACACGCCGCAGGTCACGGCGGTAGCTTTCGGTATTTTTTAAGAAGGTTGTAAAGTGGCTGATACCAACTACATCAAGTGCACATTTTATTTTATCGTTGTAATGAAAAGCGCAGGCGAGGGTCATGTATCCGCCATAACTTCCACCGGTTATCATTATTCTTGAAGCATCAAGTTCGGATTGTGTGGCTATCCAGTCAATCAGTGCACCAATATCCTGCACACTTTCTTCTCTCTTCATTCCATTGTCTTTATCTGTAAAACTTTTACCAAAACCGGTGCTGCCTCTCACATTTGGATAAACAATACTTACTCCCAATTCATTTAAAAAATAATTATTGCGGCCAATAAATCCGGGTCTTGATTGCCCTTCGGGTCCGCCATGAATATTGATGATAACCGGCCGCTTGCCTGTAAATTTTTTATTGGCTTTGTACAAAAAACCTGATATTTCAAGCCCGTCAAAACTTTTCCATTTTATAAGTTTAGGTGCTTCCACACCGTCAAGGTTCATACCGCCAAGTTCACTTTCTGTCCAGCGGGTAAGTTTTTGTGTGGCACTATTCAATTCATATACATCGCTGCTGCTGGTAGCAGTAACAAAAGAAAATCCAAGTGTTTTATTATCGTTGTGCCATTCCGTTCCACCAATTATTCCTGTAGGGATTGTTGTAACTTGTTTATATTTATTGGTGACCAGGTCATGTATATATAATTTTGAAACCCCCGCCTCGTTGGTTACAAAAGCTGCCTGCTTTTGGTCTTTTGTTATTTCAAATGATGTCAGCTCCCAGTTAATGCCGGTAACGAGGTACGTTATTTTTTTTGTTGCAAGATCGTACTTGGCTGGCCTTACGTATTCATTGTCCTTATCAGTTCCCATATAAATAGACTTACCATCTTTTGTAAAAGTCCCGCCGGTATAAACTACCCTTTCATCCGTTTCGGGCAGCAGCCTGGAGTTTTTTGCTGATGCCATATCATAAAGCCAGATGCTGGATTCGTTTACAGAAACACCTTTATTTAAAATAATTCTTTGCTCATCATCACTCCAGTCTTCCATACTCCATCCACCACCTTCCAGTTGCAGCACTAATTTATCAGATGCCGGATTCAATGGATCCATCATATATATATCCCTGTCGGTACCATTACGCCTTGTGCTGGTGTATAAAATTTTTGTTCCTTTTTTGTTCCATGTAATACCTCCGTTTTGAGATTTACCTCCGGGTGTAATCATGGTACTTTTTCCGGTTGACATATCATACCGGTATATTTGCCCAAATTCATTTCCGCCAACATCTTTTGTAAACAAAAAGTATTTTCCTGCAGTTGGTTCAAAGCTTGCATTGCCCAGCGGTTCATCAAAAAATGTTATTTGCTTACGGTCGCCGCCAGGCATTTTAACCTGGTGAAGCTGCACGGCATTTCCAAACCTGGTGGCTATGATCATTTGCTTATTTACAGGATGCCAGGCAACCAAGTTTGCACCCCTTGCTTCTGTATAAGGCTTAACTTCATCTATAATGCTTGCAGATAGTAAAGGAATGCCTTCTGATACAAGGTTATTAGCTACCGGGATTGTTTTTGTTGCCTGAGCAAATCCGGCTACTGAAATAAACAATGTGACAAAAGAGAAATAAAAGGATCTCATATTAATGTGTTGAAGTGAAGAATAGAATATGTAATTTAATAAAGTTGTTGAGTATTAATAATACAATGATGATTATATCTTACAAAGCAAAGTATTTTACATTTAAAAATCAAGTATTCTGAAAAACTGCGGCCATGGCCCTATTTCTTCTTTATACTGTTTTGCCATCACCCTTGTTATTTGTGCAATATGAGTAAGGTCATGCACAACCCAGGTAGATAATAAATTACGCAATGTTACTTCGCCCAGTGCAGGATGCAGCCCGGTTGTATCCAAATCAGTTTCTGTTAACTGCAGGGCTTTAAACCAATCCATGTTCTCTTTTCTTATTGCTGCAAAATCATTCAGTAATTGCTGCAGGGTTTTTCCTTTGCTTTCTTCAAACTGTGCAAACCTGTCCCATGGTACAAATGGTTTGCTGTTGCCAGATTCCAAAATCATTTTTGCCCTGGCCACCCAGTCTGTTTTTTCACCATGAATTAAATGACCAATTACATCGTAAGGCGAAAAAGTTTCGGGGCCTTCATTGTTCATTATCCATTCGTTGCTTAAACCGGCAAGCAATGATTGAAGAACAGCTGGAGTCCTTCCTAAGATTTCAACAGCAGTTTGAAAACTGTATTTCATAATTTAAGATTGAGGAACAGAATGAAAAGCAATTCTGTTGCCTTCACTATCAGCAATTACTGCCATGTTTCCATACTCAGGCGAAATTTCTGTTTTGGGTACAATAATTTTTCCGCCGGCAGCTTCCACTTTATCCAGCACATGTTGAACATCCGGATTTGCATTCAGGTAAATCAGCGGCCCGTCAGTTGCAGATGGTTTGTGAAAACCACCACTGTCAACTATTGCGCCACCAACCTGTGTCATCATATCATCCAGCGGAAACATACGCATTTTAATATTGGGCATATCGATTGGTATCATGCTGATGCCAAGGATTGTTTCATAAAATTTTTGTGCCCTGTCTAAATCTGTTGCCGGAATTTCGAACCAGCTGATTGCATTTTGCATGTTTTATTTTTTTTTTACTGATTAATATCTTTTCCTTCTTTCAGTTTAGCAATTTGTGTTTCCAGTTGTTTTTTTGCTGCATCACCGGATGCCTGTGCCATTGCTTTCTCTGCATACTTTATTGCATTTTTAAAATCGGCTTTGGCAGAGTAGCCACTCATCAATCCGTTGTTTACACCAAAAATATCACCATATCTTTTTTGTGAGGCCATAAATATTTCCATTGCTTTATCTGCTCTTTTTTGAGTGATAAGCTGGCGGCCATAAGCTGTGTACTGGTTGGCTGTAGCAATCGTTAAAGCTTCGGCCATGGTTGAATCTGCTTCAGGAATCCTGTTGAGCTTTTCGTAAGCTGTTGCCAGGTTTCTTAAAGTGATGAAAGTTTTTTGCCCGCCCAGCCCTGTAATTGCTCTTTGACTCCAAACCATTGCTTCTTCTAAATTTATATTTTTATTAAAACAATATTGAGCTGCTGTTAATATAAGGGCAGGTGTAAAACCTTTTCGGCTGGTTAATTCATTACGCAGGCTTGCAAGTACTATATTATCAACATCCACCTCTACTTTAAATGGTACCGATAATTTTTCCCATTGCAAGGCTATAACACAATATTTTTCTTTGTGTTCAATAAATTCATATTTTAGCCATTCCACACTTTTATCCAAAGCAACAGGTTTTACATTCACCCTTAATGCATCATATTTTTCATCGTAATAAAAACTTCCCCATGCTTCCGTTTGAGTATTAAAAATCAAGATAACATTATCTGCCCCCATTGCCATGTGCAAACTGTAAGTGCCTGCTTTCAGCAGCTTGCCTTCTACTTTTACATCATGTTCAAAATTAATAACAGTGTTTTCATTGGCTCCGGCACGCCATGGCGATGTGTTTTTGTTTGTGATAAAACTGCTGGTGCTAAATCCATAAGTAACTACATTGCCATCACCATAAATTTTTCCTTCCCGTTTGTTTACATCGGGCCTTGAGTATTTTATAGTAACAGATGTTATACCAACTTCTTCGGACACAGTGGCCCTGGGGTTACCGCCGGATGCAGGCAAATCTAATTGTGCTTGGGAATTTTGCAGCAGCATAATAAATGCAGCAACTGATAAAATCTTTTTCATACAGAAAGTTTTGGTTGATTTTGTAAGTAGTTTTTTTCTTTTGGTCTTGCCAAAATTTGCCTTAACAAGTTCTGAAACTTTCATTAAAAACCTTCACCGCTCATCATAATACAACAATAAATGCTATTAACAATTCTTAACAAATTTATTTATGCAAAAAAATCAAAGACAGCATCTCATTAAAGAATTAAGAAAGATTACAGCAGTTGGTTATACAGGGTTTGGTGCATAGCACTCTGCTTTTTAGCAGGGTGCTTTTTTATAAAAAAAATTGCCCTGTTACAACCAACGTAACAGGGCTTAAACTCAACCAAAACCAACCTTTATTAAATTATTGACCCTGTGGCCTCATTCCACCTCTTTGTGGCCTTAGTGTGGATTCAATTTCATCTTTCCATTTTTTCATTTGCTCTTCGGTCATTACTTTTTTAAGTTTTTCATCTCTTTCTGCTGCAAACTCCTGCATTTTTGCCCTCATTGCATCTCTGTCTGGCTGGGCGCCGCCTGCCATCATTTCTTCCCTGTATTTATCCTGTGTTCTGTAATAATTGGCAAAGATGGAATCCATTTCTGCCAGCTTTGCTGCATCAGGTTTATTAAAAGCGCTGTCTAATTTAAGGTGAATTGTATTCACTCTTTCCTGCACAGTGCGGCGTGGCATGCCACCACCATTTTGTGCATTTACCAGTGCAATGCTTAATAATGCAGCAGTAATGGTTAATAAAATTTGTTTTTTCATTGTTGATTTTTAATTAATGATTACGTTATAAATATTTAGACGATTAACTGTAAAAAAACCGTCGCCCTTTTTCAGGCTGCTTTGTTTTTTGAAGGGCCTGTTTTCTTTTCAATAAGATTTGATACAGGCTTATTTGAACTATCGGTTTTTGTGCCTGGTTTTGTTTTCTGCTTGTTTGAATCCTGGCCTCTTTTTCGCCAAATTTTATAAAAGAGCGAATCAAATTTTGGTTGCTGCTCAGCAGTACAAAGTCTTCTGATGTCTTTAAAATGCAATAACATTTTTACTTCCATTTCATTTTGCATTGCCGAAGATTTAGCAGCAGTTGCTGTAATAACAGAATCGCTAAAGGCACTGCTTCCTATTTCCTTATACATGGTTTCTTTTACCGTTTTCATTTGTTCAAATGAAGCTTTTATTTTTTCCCGGTGTTGCTTGCTCAGCGTATCGTATTGCTGAACCTGTTGTGCAGTAAAGCCAATTTCTTTTTGCAGAAATTCTTTTACCATTGCTTCTCTGCCGCCGCCACGGTTGTTTTTTTTCGCCGGTGCTTTGCAACAGAAAAAGAATACCAGCATGGCAATGTTGGTAAGCAACAGAATGATAACTGCTGCCGATAATAATTTACTTTTTGATGAGGTACTCATTATGGTTCGGGGTTTTCAATATCATATAATGTGGCAACGGTTGTAGAAAACTCATCCGTTGATGTTTGTTCTTCTGTAGCTGCAATGTTTTCTGTAGCTGAATTATCGAAAGAAATTACCAGTGCATTAATTACAATTACCAGGCAAAGCCCTGCCATTACAAAGGCAGGCCGGGTAATAAAACTGCCGGCAGTTTGCCATGGGGTTTCTTTTTTTCTTTCCATTCTGGCCTTTATCCTTGTAAGCAAATAAGGTTTTGGCGTTGCCCTGCCTGCACCGTCAAAGCTGTTCAGTGCATCTTCGGCCATTTTATTAATATGTTCTTCGTTGTTCATAAAACTGTATTTAAAAAAATTTCAATTGCCTTTTTGTTCGTAATAATTCTTCAATATTTTTTTAAGGTTTCCCTTTGCTCTTGCCATTAAAGATTCAACGGCATATAAACTTGTGTTCATTATTTCTGCTATCTCCTGATAGCTCTGCCCTTCTAATTTATGCAGCGTAAAAGCTATCCGCTGGTTATCCGGTATTTGCTTCAGTGCATTCAACAATTCCCCGGCCTTTTCTTTTTTTTCCATCAGCACCCCGGGATGATTAAAATCCGGCGGGTGAATTATTTCTTCGCCGCTGTTGCCAAATAAACTTTGCACAAATGCAAAACGTTTTTTCCGTTTCTTTCTTTTTTCATGGTCCAGCGCTTTTGTTACCGTAATGCGGTAGAGCCAGGTAGAAAATTTTGATTCGCCTTTAAAAGAACTTACCGACTGATAGACCTGTACAAAAACTTCCTGTGTTATATCATCTGCATCATCTTCGTTTTGAACAATGCCAACCGCTGTGTTATAAACCATATTCTCATATTCATCTACCAGCTTTCTAAAGGCAGACTCTTCGCCACGTTGCAGTTGTTGTACAATTAATTCTGGTTGGTTCAAAACTTATCATTTATTATATCCTGCCTAAAATTACCTAAAAGCCCGGAACATATCCATTGCCCATTCTGTTGCCCCGGTTTTCATTATTCCTGTTCATATTCATTTGTGCTGCTGTACCAAAATTTTTCAGTTTGTATGTAAATGTAAGCATGAAGTACTGCTGCAATACCTGGTTCTTTACATCTTCAATATAAGTAGCATCCACCGTACGGGTGATGCTCCTGTTTTGTTTCAGCAAATCAAATACTGATAGTTTTACTTCGCCTGCCTGGTTTTTCAAAAACTTTTTGCCAATGCCTGCATTCCACAACCAGTAGCTTTGATTATAGCCGGCGCTAAGGCCGCTGTAACTTATATTCGACACATCATTCTGCACAAACCAGCCTTTCTTGTTAAGCAGGTTTACCTGGGCGCCTGCATTTTGGGTTACATAGTTGGTATTTAAAGATGCGTTAAGCGAATTTTTTGTGTTGGTAAAACTTGCATTGTACGACACATTAAAATCTATGTACTGACTTACATTGCTTGCAATTACAACGCCGGTATTGTAAGCATAGTTGTCAGATACTGTACTTACTTTATTAATAAGCCCCGGTGTTTTTGAATAGGTAAAACCACCGTTCAGGTTAATACTTGATTTTATAAATTTAACAGGCATTGCATAAGTTAAAAAAGAACGCAGGCTTACATAACCATTTAAATTTACCGGCTTGGTAAGTTGTGCGCCACGGTATAAAATAATTCCGTTGCCAAGTGCCGAATCGGCTGGGGCTGTGTAAGTGGCATTGGCTGTGTAATTATTTGCCTGCTGCAAAAACAGGTTGGCAAAAAAACTGGTTGCCTTTTGCGAATTGGTATAAGTAAATCTTGTGCTCAGCATATTACTTACCTGTTGTTTCAAATCAGGGTTACCGCTTTTAAGCTGCAGTGTGTTTGAATTGTCAATTACATTTTGCAACTGGCTTATAGAAGGTGCATTGGTATTTGCCCGGTACATTATATTGAGACTGCTTTTGGCAGATAATTTTTTGCGCCACATTAAATTGGGCAAAATATTATTGAAAGATTTTTTAACGGTTATTGTTTGCGGAAAAACCTGGTCGCTGTTTAATTCAAGGTATTTATAGTTTAATCCAACGTTGAACATATTGTCCCTGTCGCCAATGCGGTAAGATGCCCCCACCGTATGTGAGGTTGTAGTGTTGTCAAATTTGTTGGAGTAGCCATTATCAAAATCAGTGTATTTGGCGGTTTGTTTATTGTATTGAAATACTTCCTGGTCCGATTTGTTTTTACTTACAGATGGGTTATAATTAATTTGTAACTGGCCGTTTTTACCAACCGCTTCGGTATAAGAAACAGATGCTGAATAAGTGTGGCCGTTTACCAGTTGGTCGGTAAACTGCTGGGTTGTATCATTAAGGTTTGTTGATTTATAATACTGGTTTATTGAATTAAGATAAACTTCTCCTTCCCTGTGGTTGTAGCCTGCATTTAAATTTACAGAAATGGTTCTTCCTTTTTTTGCAAATGTATGCCTGAACAATAAACTGTTGTTTGCATTGAAACCAGATGTGTTTGAATTGGTGGTACTTTTTAAAGAACTCACCAAATCGGTCATTGTAATATAGCGCAAGCCTTCAATATCTTTAAATGAACTGTTTTTTTGAAAGCTAATGCCCGGTGAAAAAGTAATTGAATTTTTTTCATCTATTTTATAATCCAGTTTTAAATTAAAACGATGGTTATAATTTTTTGATGAAGACAAATTGTTTTCATCATACAACTGGTCGGCTGCGTTTTGAATAAAATACCTTGTATTTGAACTTTGATCGTTGTTGGTATTGCTGTTGTTAAAAAAATAACTGCCGCTTATATCTGTTTTTTTACCCCACTTGTCGGAATAGTTAATACCAAATGCATTGGTAGCGCTGATGCCGTTTGTTTGCCCCACTAAAAAATTATTTCCGCCACCTCCAAAATTGCCACCACCACGGTTACCACCACCGCCACGGTTGCCGCCACCGCCTCTTCCACCGCCACTGCTGGTTACACCTAATAAATCTTCTGATGAAAAATTTTGCTGGTTTATGTTATTGAACAATCCAACAAGCGAAAGCCTGCGGTTGTTTTTAAAGAAACTTACATTACCACCAGCACTGTAGCGGTTGTCGGTGCCATAGCCGGCATAAACTCTTCCAAACTGGCCGTTACGCATTCCGGCCTTGGTAACTATATTAATTGCCTTGGTGCTGTTGCCGTCATCAAAACCTGTAAAAGCTGCCTGGTCGCTTAATTTATCAAACACCTGAATTTTATCAATTATTTCTGCAGGTAAATTTTTAATAGCTGCTGTTGCATCATCGCCAAAAAAGTCACGGCCATCTACGGTAACTTTTTTTACCTGGTCGCCCAGTGATGTTACATTGCCCGCTTTGTCAATGGTTATGCCCGGCAATTTTTTTATCAGGTCTTCGGCAGTAGCATCAGGGTTAACTTTATACATACTGGCATTAAATTCGGCAGTATCACCTTTTTGTTTTACTGGTGCCGTTTTGGCTACTATGGTTACTTCGCCCAAAGTTGTTGTTAGTTTTGAAAGAGAAAAAACAATAGCTTCCTTATTGCTTGCCTGTAAATTTATTTTTTGAGAAATTATTATATAGCCAGATGAACTGGTTGTAAGAACATAAGGCGCTGCAGTTAATCCTTTAAACTGAAAGTTTCCTTTGGTATCGCTTACTACCCTTTTAACCTGATTGCTGTCAGATTGCAATGTAAGTGCAACTGTTGCGCCGGCTATGGGAGATTTATCTGCGGCATCGGCTAATTTACCTTTTAATATAATTTCCTGGCTTTGTGCAATTCCTGCTGTAAGTACAAAAAAAAGAGCTATCAATACAGTTCTTATCATAAATTTTGTGTTGTATTTGAAATTAGACGACGGCACTAGCAAAAACAGGCGCAGGATTTTAACTTTTTTATTATTTGCTTTTGGGGGTAAAATTTGCCTTTTTACAATTAACTTGCAGCCCTAAAAAACAACAACAGTATGGAATACAATAAATTAGTTTCGGTTAGTGGCATGAGCGGTTTGTTCGAACTTTTATCCTCTAAAGCAGATGGTGCAGTGGTTCGTTCCCTCGACGACAATACCAGCAAATTTGTAAGCAGCCGGGTTCATAATTTTTCTCATTTGGAAAGCATTGAAATTTTTACGGTAAAAGAAAATGTAAACCTGTCGGAAGTTTTGCTGGCCATGAAAGCAAGCACCGAAACATTGCCCGATGCCAATGATGCCAAAGCGGTAAAAACTTATTTTCAAAAAGTATATGCCGATATAGATTTTGAAAGGGTGTATGCAAGCGATATGAAAAAAATGGTAAAATGGCTGGAAGTAATTAATAAGAACAACATTGAAATAAAGTTGTCTGAACATCCTGCCGAAGAAGCAGAGAATACTACTTTTAAAGCAAAGCCAACCGAGACAAAATCGGCAACTGTAAGAAGTGCACCTCCTAAAAAAATAAATTCGCCCCGTAAGATGGCTTAGAATAGATACACGGATGACACAGATTTAAACTGATTTTTATTATTACAAATCCTGCTTTAGTTTATTACTGCGGCAGGATTTTCAACTTTAATTATTATGTACACAGCCAATATACAAAAATTGCCAAGACATTTTGTTCCAAAAGAGTTTGTGCTTACAGATTGGGAAAGCATAGAGCCCTTCTTCAAAAATTTATTGCAAAGAAACATTGACAGCAAAGAAGAAATGGAACTTTGGCTGAAAGACCAAAGCGAACTGGAAGCAATTATAAATGAAGATTCCTGCTGGCGCCAGATAAGAATGACCTGCGATACAGAAAACAAATCGCTGGAAGATGCTTTCAATTATTTCTGCATGGAAATACAGCCAAAGATTCAGCCGTATAGCGATGCACTCAATAAAAAATTAATCAATCATCCGCTTGCAAAAGAATTAGACAGCAAAAAATATTTCACTTATCTCCGCAGCATAAAAAAAAGTATTGAACTGTTCAGGAAAGAAAATATTCCGCTGCAGGCAGAACTGGCAGTGCTGCAGCAACACTACGGCGTTATTACCGGCAAGATGATGATAACAGTTGATGGCCAGGAATATACTTTGCAGCAGGCCGGTAAATTTTTAGAAAGCCACGACAGGGCTAAAAGGGAAGAAGTGTATAAAAAAATTCAGGAAAGAAGACTGGAAGATAAAGAGCCACTCAATAATTTATTTAACGAGTTAATTGAAAAAAGAAACAAGGAAGCATTTAATGCCGGTTTTGAAAACTACCGGGATTACCGTTTTAAAGAACTGGGCAGGTTTGATTACAGCAAAGAAAACTGTTTCCAGTTTCATGATGCAGTGAAATTGCATGTGCTGCCATTGGTGAATGAAATTTATAAAAAGAAAAAAGAAAAGCTGGGTGTTGAAACTTTACGCCCCTGGGATTTGGATGCAGAGCCGGAAGGAACAGAACCACTTCGCCCATTTAAAGATGGCAATGAATTACTCAATAAATCTGTTGAATGCTTTACAAAACTTCGCCCGTTTTTTGGTGATTGCCTTAAAAAGATGAATGAACTGAAACATCTTGATTTGGACAGCAGGAAAGGCAAAGCCCCCGGCGGATACAATTGCCCATTGGCAGAAAGCGGCGCCCCGTTTATTTTTATGAATGCTTCCGGGCAAATGGGAGATGTAACTACCATGCTGCATGAAGGCGGCCATGCGGTTCATTCTTTTCTGGCTCATCATTTAGAACTAAATGGATTTAAAGAATACCCAATGGAAATTGCCGAAGTGGCCAGCATGGCAATGGAACTGATGAGCATGGATGAGTGGGAAACATTTTTCAGCAACAAAGAAGATTTACAAAGAGCAAAAGAGCACCAGTTGGAAAGAGTGATTACTATTTTTCCCTGGATTGCCATTATTGATAAATTTCAGCACTGGATTTATGAAAACCCAACACATAGTAATGAAGAACGCAACAATAAATGGCTGCAGATTTTAAATGAATTTAAAGATGATGTAATCGATTTCAGCGGCCTTGAAAATTACAGGGCCAATGCATGGCAGCGCCAATTGCATTTATTTGAAGTGCCTTTTTATTACATTGAATATGGCATTGCACAACTGGGTGCCATTGGCATATGGATGCAATACAAACAAAACCCACAGCAGGCTTTGGATAATTACTGCACAGCACTTGCATTGGGCGGCACCAAAACTTTGCCTGAATTATTTGAAGCAGCAGGATTAAAATTTGATTTCAGCCCCGAAAAAATTAAAGTGCTGATGGAGTTTGTAGAAAAAGAGATGAATCAATAATTTACTTGCAATCATCACACACACCGTTTACTACCATCTCTGCTTGATTGGGTGTAAAGCCTTTAGGCAATTTTACAGCAGGCACTGTTACATCATCTAAGCAAATTGTTTTGTGGCAGCTATCGCAAATAAAATGCACATGGTTATCATGATGATGGCCTTCTTCGCAATTTTCTTTGCAAAGTGCATATAAAATAGAATTGTCGGTAGTAGGTATATTATGAATGATGCCTTTGTCAACAAAGGTTTGCAAAGTGCGGTAAACGGTAACCCTGTCAAAAATTTCGCCGGTGTTTTTTTCAATATCAGCATGTGCCAAAGCGCCATTGTTTTTAAGGAACAACTGCAGTATTTGCTTGCGGCTGTCTGTTATGCTCAGCCTGTTTTTTTTAAGTATGTCAAGAAGTTGTTCCATCAAAAATCAAAGTTATTAAAATTAAAGGGGCGTATTGCTAAACCCATTTTTAAATCCGGATGCTTCCGCTTTTTCTTTCAGCAATCCCTTTATATCATCAATCAGTTTTTCTACTTCAGCATTTTTAAGGCCATCATAAATTCCCCTCACCCTTCTTTGTTTATCAACCAGTGCAAAAAACTGTGTATGTATAAAATCATCTTTCACTTTCTGCAAACTGTCGGGTTTATTATTGTCAATCATGTACGACACCCTTGCCATTTTATAAAGTGCAGCTTTGTCGCCTGTAAGAAAAAGCCAGTTCTTATTTTCAACAGGTTTTTTAGTAAAAGGCGGAACAATTGCCGGCGAACTTTTATCATTATTTATCAGCTCTCCGTTAATCATCCAGTCTTCATAAGCTTTCAGCAATGGAACACTGTCAGTTTCTGGCATACAACTGTGCGAAAGGATAAGAAAACCGGGATCATCTTTATAAACATCATATACTCTCCGCATATTGGCATTCATTTTTGGGCAAATACCCCGGCAAGTAGTAAAAAAATATTCTGCCACATACACTTTGCCCTCCACATCCCTGTCGGTAATGGTTTTTCCATTTTGATTCACAAAAGAAAAAGAATCTACATAAGGGTTTACCACGCCCAGGTTCGATTTTACAGTATCAAAATCACGGGAAACCACCCATAAAAAAACGGTGAGCAGCACAGTAAAAAACCCAACATACAACAGCATCTTCTTACTCATAAAATGTTTTTTGTAAAATTACAGCCCTTTGCCCTCTTAGAAAGAAAGAAAAGCTTTATTTAAACTTGCAACACTATTGCAAAAATACTACCTTTGCTTCCCTTTATCAAAATGAATATTAAACTTAACTGGGATGCACTGGGTATTGTAACTTCAATAGCATGCGCTGTTCATTGCGCCCTGCTGCCTGTGCTCATGAGCAGCCTGCCGGTTTTTGGCATCAACATTATTCACAATGTTATTTTTGAATGGGGTATGATTGCGCTGGCATTTGTGGTTGGGTCTTATTCGCTTTTTCATGGTTATATAAAACATCATCGTTCGTTAACGCCGGTTTATATTTTTTCAACAGGATTTGTTTTTCTTGTTTTAAAACAATTTTTACCCCAGTATGAATATTTGCTTTTGGCTATTGCTGTTTGTCTTATCATTTCGGCACATTATTACAATTACCGGCTTTGCCACAAAAGTAAATGTTCATCGCCGCACCATACGCATTAATAGTTTCTTTTAGGAGTAAAGATTAAGCAACAGATTCCGCAAGCACTTTTTCAATTCTTTCCTTTACATCTTCATATTGGGTAAAACCTTTTGCAAGCAGATAAAATTTTGTTTCACTTATTTGCAGTAATACCTGCGGAAAACTGTCAACACTCAGTTGCCTGCACAATGCAAATTCGTAATAAGCTTTTTCTTTGTATGCTTCACTTTTGAGTTTAGTATAAAATTCTTCGGCAAGTAAATTGTATTTTTCTAAAAGATGCCGGTAAGCTTCATCATCATCCAAATCCCTTCCTTCATAATTGAGGGCATATTGTAAATCAGATGCAAAATCCATTTGCTGTCGGGGATAATATTCTTTAAAAATACAAAGTGCAATGGCTGGCTTTTCGCTGTTCATTACCCAGTCGCTTTTTTCTGTGTTGTTGATATGCCATAAAAAATCTTCGCCAAATTTTATCCCGGTTAGTTCTTCCACTCTTTTATAACCGCTTTGAATGTAGGGTCCAATCTTTTCAATGGGCATTGCCTGTTCGCCGGTCATCATGCCACCACTCAATACTTCAATACTAAATTTGTCTTTGTATTCGGCAGCAATTTTTTTCATCACCCGGCTAAAGCCATAACACCATCCGCAGTAAGCGTCGTAGCAGTAAATAATGAGTGGGTTCATTGGGCTGATTATTTCTTATACTTCCAGTTTCTTGTTTTTCCTTCTGCCATCCATTCAATGGCCTGCGCCAGCCGCCTGTTTTTTGTTTTTTCCGCTTTGGCTTCGGTAAACCATTCCACGTATTCTTTTTTTTCCGACGTGCTAAAGGCTTCAAATGTTGCCCATGCTTTTTTATTCTTCTTTACAGGGTTGATAAAATCATCAGGTATTATTAATGCGGTTTTTACAATGGGTTTTGCTTTCACAATTTTTTTACCGTCTTTATTCAGCTTCATGGCTTCTTTTATCCAGGCGATAATTTTTTTATCGGGTGGCAAATCATTTAAAGAAGTTATTCTGCCCAAATGCCCCATGGCTACTTCGCTTTTTGCAGTTTCTGACAATACCTTGTCTTTCATCAGTGTTGCTTTCCAAAAACCAAAAACGGCATGTTGTTTAAATGCTGCCATGCTGCACATCATTTCTCCCTTATAATCAAAATGCGGAAAACTCCATTTCATTTTTTCTTCTGCATCGGGGCAGGTAGTATGAACTAATTTTCTTAAATGATTTAAAATGGGTTTTGCAAAACCAGCCGATTTGCTGATATAAACATCGATTTTTTTTGAGTAAGGCATTGAAATGATAATTTAAAAATTTTAATGTGCTTCCAGCCAGTTATCTCCAAAACCAATTTCAGCATCGGTAGGCACATTGTTGGGCAAAGCCAGTGCCGATTGCATACAATTTAAAATAACGGGCTTGATAAGTTCGATCTCATCTTTATGTGCATCAAACACCAGTTCATCATGCACCTGCAGCAGCATTTTAGATTTAAATTTATTTTTAATGAACTCGTGGTGAATTTTTATCATCGCCAGTTTTATCATGTCGGCAGCGCTGCCTTGAATGGGAGAGTTAATGGCATTTCGTTCTGCAAACCCACGAACAGTAAAGTTGGCAGAGTTAATATCCCTGAGCCACCGCTTGCGGCCCATCAGTGTTTCTACATAGCCGGTTTCTTTTGCAAAGTTGATGGTATCATCCATGTACTTTTGAATATTGGGAAATTGCTTTTTATAATTATCAATAATTTCTTTTGCTTCAGCTCTTGGTATGCCCAGGTTTTCTGCAAGGCCAAAAGCGCCCTGGCCATAAATGATTCCAAAGTTTACACTCTTGGCTTTGTAACGCATTTCTTTTGTTACAGCACTTTCTTCCACATTAAAAACTTTTGCTGCGGTGGCAGTATGAATATCTTTACCGGTTGTAAATGCTTCACACATATTTACATCACCGCTGATGGCAGCTACGATACGTAATTCAATCTGTGAATAATCTGCGGATACCAGCACATGGTCTTTGTCTCTTGGAATAAACGCCTTGCGTATTTCTCTTCCTCTTTCTGTTCTCACCGGAATATTCTGCAGGTTTGGATTATTGCTGCTCAATCTTCCGGTAACAGCAACAGCCTGTGCATAAGAAGTATGAACCCTGCCGGTTTTTTTATTTATCATCTGCGGCAGCGCATCTACATAAGTTGATTTCAGTTTTGTGTATTCCCTGAAGGAAAGTATATCATCCACTATTTTATTCTGAGCTGCTAATTTTAGCAATACATCTTCCCCGGTTGCATATTGCCCCGTCTTTGTTTTTTTTGCTTTTGGGTCTATCTGCATTTTATCAAACAATACTTCGCCTAATTGTTTGGGGCTTGCTAAATTAAAACGGACACCGGCCTGTTTGTAAACACTTTCTTCTGCCGCTTTTGCTTCTCTTTCCAGTTCTTTGCTGTAATCATTTAAAAATCCTTCATCAATGCGGATGCCCTCAAACTCCATGGCAGTTAGTACTTTCACCAAAGGGTTTTCCACTTCGTAAAAAACTTTTTCTACTTCTTTTTGTTTTAACTGGGGAAGAAAAATATTCTTTAACTGCAATGTGATGTCTGCATCTTCGGCAGCATAATCTTTTATTTTTTCAGGCTCCACATCTCTCATAGTGCCTTGTGTTTTTCCCTTTTTGCCAATCAGCTCTTCAATATGCACCGGTTCGTAGCCAAGGTATTTTTCACTTAATGCATCCATACTTCTTTTTCCATCAGGTTCTATTACATAATGCGCCAGCATGGTATCAAAAATATTTCCTTTCAGTTCAAATCCATACCATTTCAGCATCAGCATATCATATTTAATGTTCTGGCCAACCCATGTTTTGCTTTCATCATTAAATAAAGGTTCAAAAAACTTCAGGCGCTTCAAAGTTTCTTTTTGGTCAGCAGGGCAGGGAATATAATAACCTTCGCCGGGCTTGATAGAAAAACTTAAACCAACAAGTTCTGCATCATTGGCATCAATGCCGGTGGTTTCCGTGTCGAAACAAATTTCTTTTTCTTTTGCCAGTTGTTTTACCAGGTTGCCAATTTCATTATCTGTGTCAATTAAAAAATAATTGTGTGGAGTGTTGTTGATATTCTTTTCGGCCCCCCCGCCCCCAGAAGGGGGGATTTCGGAGTGTGCTAATTCCAGGCTTTCTTCTTTTTCAGAAGGCGAATCAATGATGTTTCCAAACAAATCCATCTGCATATTTTGTTTTTTACTGCTGGTCTTAGCAGACTGCTCGAAGCCCTCCCCTTCGGGGAGGGTTTGGGAGGGGCTTTCTTCACCCAGTAATCTTTTGCCCAATGTTTTAAATTCCAGTTCTGCAAAAATTTCTTTCAGTGCTTCCTTGTTCATTTCTTTTATCAAAAAATTTTCTTCGTGAAATACGGCAGCAGCAATATCAGTGATAATAGTTGCCAGTTTTTTACTCATCAATGCCAGCTCTTTTCCGGCGGCAATTTTTTCACCCAGTTTACCTTTTATGTTGGCGGCATTTGCCAGCACATTATCTAATGTACCATATTCTTTCAGCAGTTTGGCTGCAGTTTTTTCTCCCACACCCGGAATGCCGGGGATGTTATCAACACTGTCTCCCATCAACCCCAGAATATCAATTACCTGTTCCACTTTTTCAATATCCCATTTTTCGCAAACTTCTTTTGGCCCCAGTATTTCATGAATGTTTCCCTGGTATGGTGGTTTGTAAATTTTAATATGCTCTGTTACCAGCTGACCATAATCTTTATCAGGGGTAACCATAAAAACTTCATACCCTTCTTTTTCGGCCTGCCTTGCAAGAGCGCCGATTACATCATCTGCTTCGTAACCATCTATTGCAATAACGGGGATATTAAAGCCTTCAATTATTTTTTTTATATCCGGCACAGCCGATAAAATATCTTCGGGGGTTTCCTGGCGGTTGGCTTTGTAATCGGCAAAATCTGTATGCCGTTCTGTTGGTGCATGCGTATCAAAACACACGGCCATGTGAGTGGGTTTTTGATTGTTGATTAAATCAACCAGTGTATTGGTAAAACCAAATTGTGCATTGGTATTTCTTCCCTTGCTTGTAATGCGTGGGTTGCGAATGAGTGCATAATATGCCCGGAAAACAAGGGCAAAGGCATCTAATAGGAATAATTTTTTTTGCATGGCATAAAAATAGAACAATAAGCCAAGCAAGCCACTAATAGTGATTGAAAAAAATGCAGCTTTTCCGAAAACAGGTAAACATTAATAGTCTGAACTGTCTTCAATTTTTTGCCATTTGATAAAAGCAAGAATGGCTGACCCTGCAAGTGCAAAAAAAAAGTAAATTATCTGTTTCATAAAAGGGTTTTTGGATTGTACAGATAATATTACAACTCAATTATGCAGGGTTTATTGTATAGTTACATTTATTATTTTATTAAATAAAGATGCCAATAGTAAAAAGGCTGTTCAAAAATGAACAGCCTTTTTACTATTTATTATGTAAATAATATTTACAGGTTGGTAATACTTAACATGCCTGCACCGGATTTCTCAAAACTCACTTCAGCATTGTTAATGCCGGCAACATTCCAGCTGCCATTCAATTTAATGAGTGCAGGTTCTGTTGTGTTAAAATTGATTGTCACTTTTCTTGCTATATTATCTTCTGACCAGCTTCCTTCAGTGTCCAAACCATTTTTTGTGGCAATTATACTGCCCGAAGAATTAAAAGCGAAAGTGTAACCTGCAAAACTGTTGGTTTGATCCGTGTTGGAATTCATGTACAAAGAAACTTTCCAGGTGCCTGTAGTAACAACCGGAGTTACAGTTTTAACAACATTAAAATCATCGGCACTGTTACAAGCTGTAAAAAAGAGGATTAAAGAGCACAAAAGTGCAGAGTAGATTGGCTTTTTCATAAATATGGATTTTTAGTGGTTCTTACTATATAACTGAAAAAGGCCCTTTTTATTGTGTAAAAAACAGGTAAAATCAAAACCTTGTTTCAAGATACAAAGGTAACATTGCCCTCCATGTTGGCCAGTCGTGTTTCCATTCATTTCCCCATGTGTCCAGTTCATAATTAATGCCTTTGTTGTAAAGTACCGATGCAAATGTTCCCGAAGCATTGGGGTCTTCATAATCGCCGCTGCCTGTAAGAATGTGAATGTGGTTGCTGCGGCGTATTTGTTCTAACACATGGTGATCGGCAAGGTTGGGTATATAATGCATGGGCGAATTAAAATACACCTGGTCGTCAAAATAACCTTTGGTGTATTCGGTTAAATCATACACACCGCTCATGGCAATAACACCATTGATAAGGTCGGGGCGTTTCAAAAATAAGTTCATACTGTGTAATGCACCAAAAGAAGCACCGCAGGTGATAATGGGTGTTTCGTTTGATGTGCTGTTTTTAATAAACGGCACCACTTCGTTATAAATATATTCGTTAAACTGGTTGTGGCGGATGGCTTTGTGGGCACCGGCCATTTCATTGTTAAGCCAGCTTTCATTATTGATGCTGTTAACAGAAAATATTTTCACTTTGCCTCCATCTATATAAGGAGCTAAGGTATCCATCAATTGAAAGCGTTCGTACTCTAAATAATCGGCGGCAGCGGTGGGCACCAGCAAGAGTGCAAAACCATAATCGCCATAAGAGGCAATGGGCATGTCTTTATTTAATGAAGGGCTGTACCAGGTGGAGAGTTCTCTTTTCATTTTAGATTCTTTTGTACTACAAAGATGTGGGAAAAATATTATTATAAAACACCTTCTTTAATCTCTGTCCACAATTCCCTGTAGCAGCTGGCTGCATAACTGCTGTTGGCAAATTCCATAATGGGTGCTTTGTGGATGCCCATTTTTTCTACGTCTGATAAGTAAGGAATATAATTCTGGAAAAAACGTTTGTCTTTGTACAATTCGCCCATGATTTCGTTGTGCATGGTCTTGCGTAAATCGGTCATGGTGAAGAAGCACATCATTTTGCTGATGTCGAGGCTCTTCTCTCTAAAATAATCTTTCACCATGTGATAAGTACGGATGGATAAAGTAGTTGGAATGACAGGCATCAATACAATATCAGCAGCATTAAAAATATTTTCACTTAAAGCACTGAAGCCCGGAGGGCAATCAATAAAAACAAAATCATATTCACCTTCTAATTGTTTCAATATTGATTTAAGACGGTTTTTATTTCCCCTCATTTCATCCAGCATAATATCAAAACTTTTGCTGGAATTATCGGCAGGTATTACATCCAATAATTCAAAGTCGGTACTGAGGATAGCGTTTTCCAGGTCGGCATCTTTGGTAATAAGTTTCTTGATACCAGGATGGGTTTTTGGTTTTGCTTTATAGTAAAAAGAAGAAGAACCCTGGGGGTCAATATCCCACAACAAAGTTTTGAATCCATCGGCTGCGGCCAGATAAGCAAAGTTTACGCAACTGGCAGTTTTGCCCACGCCGCCTTTAAGATTGTAGAGCGCAATTGTTGTCATTGTTTTGGTAGTTTTTAAAAATGGATGGGTAAGATAATAAATTATTTCTTCATCCCTTCCAGTTCTTTCTGCAACCGGAACATTTCATCCCTCAGCCGGGCGGCTTCCATAAAGTCTAAGTCTTTAGCGGCCCTTTCCATTTGCTTTTTGGTTTTGGTAATGCCCTTTTCTAATTGTGGAATGGTTTGGTAAACCGCTTCATCCTCTGCCGCAATGGTTACAATGTCTTCGTCAGGGGCAATGCTGTAGGGGTTTGCAGGGTCGTAACCTCGTACATCTAACACTGAGCCCTGGGCAATAATCTGGTCGGTGCTTTTTATAATAGTAGTAGGGGTAATATTGTGTTCAATATTCCATGCAACCTGTTTCTCCCGGCGGCGGTTGGTTTCATCAATGGTGCGTTGCATGCTGCCGGTCATTTTATCGGCATAAAAAATAACGAGGCCATCTACGTTCCGGGCAGCACGGCCAGCGGTTTGCGTAAGGCTTTTTTCGTTTCTTAAAAAACCTTCTTTGTCTGCATCCAAAATAGCAACTAAAGAAACTTCTGGTAAATCAAGTCCTTCTCTCAATAAGTTTACACCCACCAGCACATCAATTTTACCAAGGCGCAGTTCTCTCAATATCTCCACTCTTTCCAGTGCATCTACTTCACTGTGGATGTATTTGCTTTTAATGTCAATACGTTTCAGGTATTTGTCCATTTCTTCGGCCATGCGTTTTGTAAGCGTAGTAACCAAAACCCGGTCGCCCTTGGTAATTCTTTTATCAATCTCATCCAACAGATCATCTATCTGGTTAATGGAGGGGCGTATTTCTATCGGAGGATCTAATAAACCTGTGGGCCTTACTACTTGCTCTACTACCACGCCACCACATTTATCCAGCTCATAGTCTCCCGGAGTGGCCGAAACAAAAACAGTTTGAGGAATTAAAGTTTCAAACTCATTAAAGTTAAGCGGACGGTTGTCTAATGCACTTGGCAGCCGGAAACCATAATCTACCAATACTAATTTACGGCTCCTGTCTCCCCCATACATACCACTCACCTGCGGAATAGTTTGGTGGCTTTCATCTACAATACAGATAAAATCTTTTGGAAAATAATCTAATAAACAGAAAGGCCTTGTGCCCGCTTTTCTTCTGTCAAAAAAACGGGAATAGTTTTCTATGCCGCTGCAATAGCCCAGCTCCCTTATCATTTCCAAATCATAATTTACCCTTTCGCTAATTCTTTGCGACTCTATGTATTTGCCGCTGTTCTTAAAATACTCGGTTTGTAAAGCTGCTTCGTCCTGTATTTCATGAATTACCTGCTGCAACACATCTTTGGGGGCAACATACAGGTTTGCAGGAAAAATGGCGGCATTCTGAACTACTCCAATTCTTTTTCCGCTGCTTAATTCCAATGTTTCGATGGTTTCAATTTCGTCGCCAAAGAAAGTAATACGGTAACCAAAATCAACATAAGGTAAATTAATATCTACGGTATCGCCTTTTACTCTGAAAGTGCCTCTTGTAAAATCTCCTTCGCTGCGGTTGTATAAACTATTTACCAGTGCATGTAAAAATCCCTGGCGGCTGATAACCTGCCCCTGCTCAATTCTTATGATACCATTTTCATAATCGGTGGGGTTGCCCATGCCATAGATACAACTTACAGAAGCTACTACAATAATATCCCTTCTTCCACTAAGCAATTGTGCGGTCGCTTGCAGGCGTAACTTGTCTAACTGTTCATTGATGCTTAAATCTTTTTCGATATAAACACCGCTTACGGGCATATACGCTTCGGGCTGGTAATAATCGTAATAGCTAACAAAATATCCCACGGCATTTTCAGGAAAAAACTGCTTGAACTCGCCGTAAAGTTGTGCCACCAGCGTTTTATTGTGCGTAATAACTAATGTGGGCCGCTGCACATTCTGGATAACATTGGCCATGGTAAATGTTTTGCCGCTGCCGGTTACGCCCAGTAAGGTCTGGTACTTTTCTCCATTCAAAATGCCTTCCGTAAGCTGGCGGATGGCATCCGGCTGGTCGCCGGCGGGGGAATATGGGGAGTAGAGATTGAAAGCCATGGGTGGATTGCAAATTTAATTGAAAAGTTTAGTTTTCTTTGCAGCCACAATGGCAATATACATCACATCATTAAACTCGGGCAGCAACGGCAATTGTTATTATGTTGGTAACAGCAATGAAGCTGTACTGATAGATGCCGGCATCAGTTGCCGGGAAACCGAAAAGCGGATGAAGCAACTGGGCCTTTCGATGAAAAAAGTAAAAGCCATTTTTGTATCACATGAACATGGCGATCATATCAAGGGGGTTTCTACACTTGCCAATAAATACAGCCTGCCGGTTTATATTACCCCCGATACAGCAAAGCATGGCCCCATACTTATAAAACATATTTCCAGAACATTTACTGCTGATGAACCTGTAGCTGTTGGCGAATTAATGGTTACGCCTTTTACCAAAGAACATGATGCCATAGACCCACATAGTTTTATTGTTGAACACAGTGGAATAAAAGTGGGTGTGTTTACAGATATTGGCATTGCCTGCAAAAAAGTTATTCATTATTTTAAACAATGCCATGCTGCTTTTTTAGAAAGCAACTATGACGAAACGATGCTGGAAACGGGCCGTTATCCTTTGCATTTAAAAAACCGCATTCGTGGCGGGCAGGGGCATTTAAGCAACAAGCAGGCGCTGGAATTATTTACTGCACACCGGCCGGCTTTTATGACTCACCTGCTGCTCTCTCATTTATCTAAAGAAAATAATACACCCGAACTGGCGCAAAAATTATTTGCACAACATGCAAACGGCACAGCCATTATTGTGGCAGGGCGCTATGAGCCAACTGAAATTTTTACAATTACTGCCGCAGTATTGAAGGAAAACAAACCTGCAATAAGTTTTAAGAAGCCGGTGCAACTGGGATTGTTTGAATCAATAGCTCAATAACCTTTCAATACAGTTTTCAATACCGAATCTTTCTGTGCCTGCGTATAGTTGTAATTGAATTTATAAAGACTGGGCTCCCAGTCGCCATAAGTTACATTGGGAAATACAATAAATTTTTTTCCAAACTCCGCTGCCGATATATCTGTATTTGTTTTTCTTTCCTCTTCATTCTTTTTATCAAACAGGTAACTGAAGTCAGAAAGGTTATCGCCCATTAGCAATATAACCTCATAGCGCTGCATGATCTCCTGCCTTCTGGCTTCTTTGCTTGAAGTGGTTTGCTTTGTTATTAAATGCTTTTCATCTGCATTGGGTAAATTAAAACGCTGCAGGTTTTTTAAAGTAGCAGTTCTTTCCCTTTCTTCCCGGTTGGTAACATAAAATATTTCTACGTTTTTTGAAGCCACATAGTAAAGAAATGAACCTGTGCCCGGCATGGTATCAGAAGCTGCCATATCTGTCCATTGGTACCAGCTTGGCAGATTGAATTCGGTGCCACTGTATGCCTGGTGCATTGCATAAGGGCTGTTGTCGAATAAGGTTTCATCAATATCGGTAATGATGGCTTTTGGTTTGGTTGTGGGTGAAATATAATTGTCAATACGCAGGCGTGCAATATTGTATGCCTGAAAACACAAAGCCCTGTATTCGGCGGCACGCTGCTGAAACAATGCGGTAAACAGTTTACCATTGAGGCTGATGTTTTGTGGTAAAGTTGTTTTTGCTGCTGTTGAGTGCCTGGTAGTTTTGCAGGCAAAGAGTAAAACAGTTGTTGCTATAAAAAAATATTTCATGAAGCGATGCTTTATTATTGCACTGTAAAATTAACTGATTGCAGAAATGAAGCAATAGAAATAATATTAAAAGCAGTAGTATCAGGGATAGATAATGTGATGATTTGTTCTTTGGGGTTTTGAACAAAACAGATTTCTCCCGTTGGTCGAAATGACTGGAAGAAAGTTTTACCCCGCCACCCTTACTTTAATTACTATCTTCTTTACCACTTTATTTCCGCCTGGTGTTATATTGGGCCGGTGAGCATCGGAGGGAAAAAAGATGAAAAATGTTCCTTTGCCGCCAACATAAAATTTGCCATCTGCGGTATAATTGGCAACATCTTTTTTATCGTCGTATTCTTTGGTAACAGTTGCTTTGCTAATGGGGCAAATACCCATTTTTTCTTCGCCCGAAATAATACATTGAATGTCTATGAACTTTCTGTGCGACTCCCAGTTGGTTTTTTCAAAGTCTTTGGATGGGTCTTCAGTAACCGATGCTGTTACATTATCGCCATCAACAGGATATTTTCCTTTGGGCAAAGAATCGAGGTTGTGGTTTTTTAAAAAAGCAAAAGCTTCGTCCCAATACTTTTTATTAAGATGATATTGGCGGGCCAATTCTTTTTTGTTGATGGAAGCATGCGGAGAAAGCCGGGCACCACCAAGCCATTCTTTTTTATTAAACCATTTCTTTGCTTTGTGCTTTGGCCACTGGCCGCTTGTGTTTTGTGCAGCAACCTGCATGAACAGCAGTAAAAGAACAACTGGCAGGCAAAGCATTTTTTTCATAACAGCATTATTTAAGTTGTGGTAAATATAATCTGATATTGATGTAATTTAAATATCCTTTATTTCAGTCAGCTCAATTCCTCCACCTGTTTTTTATAATCAAATTGCAAATCTTCATGAATTCCCTCAATCAAACCATTAATTTTTTTAAGTTGCTGGTTGTACAGGTTAGTCAATACCTGGTTATTGTAAAAAGGAATCCCCGATGTTTTTAATTTAGAACAAAAATGAATCAGCATTTCTATTGCCGGCTCGCCGGGGCCGGTGTAGCGGCTGTATTTGCCAATGCCTCTTAAAATTTTTCGCAGGCTTTTTTTATTTAGGTACCAGTTGGCTTTTGGCAGTTCGGTAAACTGTTCATCAATTTCCTGCTTCACACTTTCCACAAATGAATGTACATCGTGGGCCTCAAACAAAAGATAGCTGAGCAGTTCCTTATTGTCTTTTTTGTAACGGGCAAGCTGCAGGCACAAATCCAATAATTTCTTTTGTGAAAGGTTGGTAAGTTCCTGCTTTATTTCGCTGATAACGGCTGCTCTCATTGCTGATAATTTTAATCATTCACTGCTTCAACGAATATACTGATTGTATAGCGGGGTGCAACCTGTCAAAAAAATATTCAACCGGTTTGCCGTTGATATATTTAATTAAAAAATAGATTCCTTATTAAAAGATTGTTTTTAACTTACTTCTCTTTATAACCAAAAAAACTGTTCATGAAACGTATTGCAATGATTGCCGGCACCCTGTTGCTGATTTCTTTTATTTCATTTGCACAAAAGAAAACAACCCCAGCACCTGCAAAAGAAGAACCCAAAGAATTATTGAATGATGCTTTGTTAAGCGGCTTTCAGTTCAGAAGCGTTGGCCCTGCTGTTACATCGGGCCGCATTGCCGACATTGCAGTGAACCCTAAAAATTACAGCGAATATTATGTGGCCGCAGCCGCAGGCGGCGTGTGGAAGACAACCAATGCAGGAGTTACATTTAATCCTGTATTTGATGGCGAGGGTTCTTACTCTATTGGCTGTTTGGCAATTGACCCCACAAACACAAATGTTGTGTGGGTGGGCAGTGGCGAAAACAATAACCAGCGGAGCGTTTCTTATGGCGATGGTTTATATAAAAGTGAAGATGGCGGCAAAAGCTGGAAAAATGTTGGGCTGAAAAATTCTGAGCATATTGGCCGCATTGCCATTGACCCAACCAACAGCGATATTGTTTATGTGGCTGCTTACGGGCCGGTGTGGAGCTCCGGCGGCGACCGTGGTATTTACAAAACAACCGACGGAGGCAAAACATGGAAACAGGTGCTAAGTATTAGTGAAAACACCGGCTTTAATGAAGTGATGGTTGACCCACGCTTTCCAGCTATTGTATATGCTGCCGCTCATCAGCGCCAGCGCAAAGTATTCACTTACATTGGCGGCGGGCCCGAAACAGCTTTGTATAAAAGCACCGATGGCGGCGCCACCTGGAACAAAATAATGAGCGGCATGCCCTCCGGCGATGTGGGAAGAATTGGTTTAAATTTTTCGCCGGCCAACCCCGATGTGTTGTATGCAGTGGCCGAAGCAACAGAAGGAAAGGGTGGTGTTTTTAAGAGTACCGACCGTGGTGCAAGCTGGGAAAAACAAAATCCTTATTCGGCAAGCGGTAATTATTACAACAAAATATTTTGCGACCCCAAAGATGTAAACAAGGTTTTTATTATCAATGCTTACATGGTGGTTAGTAAAGACGGGGGCAAAACTTTCAGTAACCTTGGCGAAAAAAGCAAGCATATAGACAACCATGTAATATGGATTGAACCCGAAAATACAAACCACTACCTGGTTGGTTGCGATGGTGGTGTTTACGAAAGTTTTGATGCTGCCGAAAACTGGCTTTTTAAACCCAACCTGCCGGTAACACAGTTTTATAAAGTGTCAACCGACAATGGATTTCCATTTTATCATATTCATGGCGGAACGCAGGATAACTTTAGCCTGGGCGGCCCTTCCCGTACGCTGAGCGCCAATGGCATTTTTAATTCGGACTGGTACATTACCAGCACCGGCGATGGTTTCGAAAGCCAGGTTGACCAAAGCAATCCTGATATTGTATTTGCACAATCTCAGTATGGCGGATTAATAAGGCATGATAAAAAAAGCGGCGAATTTTTTGACATTAAACCAGTTGAACAGGAAGGCGAAGCTGCTTACCGCTGGAACTGGGATGCACCACTGGTAATATCGCAGTTTGACAATAAGCGGCTTTACTTTGCTGCCAATAAAATTTTCAGAAGCGATGACAGGGGCAACACCTGGAAAACAATCAGCGGCGATTTATCGAGGCAGATTGACAGAAATAAATTACCCATCATGGGCAAAGTGTGGAGCATGGATGCTGTTGCAAAAAACGGGAGCACCGATATTTATGGTAACATCACTGCACTCACAGAAAGTAAATTTGATGAAAATTTATT
>JANNAM010000255.1:0-21199 GCA_031384415.1 Bacteroidota bacterium | reverse complement strand
AGATGCGGCCCTGTAGAATTACCCGAACTGCCCACCACTCCAAGGTATTCGCCCAGCATCACTGATTGCCCAACTGTTTTGCTGGTAAGAGATCCCGATTTCATGTGCCCGTACCATGCCACACTGCCATCTGCATGGCTTACATACACAGCATTCCATGTGCAGGAGCCGCTGCAAAAAGCACAGTTCTGGTCAGTGTTACCATCCGATTTGTAAAGTATGGTGCCTGGTGCGGCTGCAATGATCTGGACTGCGTTCCGCTGCATTTTCTGCCATTGATATGGCCAGGTAAAAATATCGGTGCCTGCATGATTGTAACCAGAGGACTGGTCGTAGGTACGTGAGCCACAGTTATAATCAAGTACTGCATTTGGAAATGCAGGATTTTCATCAACATAGTTAGAGATACCATAATAACCATTGTCATTGTACCCCAATGCCTGTTTTAATGGCCATGCAAATGCAGTAAAAGTTGGGTTGCCGGGCGATGTTAATTGTCCCTGCTGCCGTAAGCTGTCTTCATTTCTTTTAAGCATGGATATTATGGCTGCCCGGTGCGCCGGCGTAAGAACATCTGCTGCATTGTCATTATTAAAACTTCCGCCACCATCGGCCTGGCGAATAGCAGGCTGGCAATAAATACCAGTGGCAATGAAAAGAGAAGCAAGAAGAATGGTCATTTTTTTCATTGCAACTAAAATTTGAAGGGTGATGAACTTAAAATTAGTTATTTTTTTACTCTGTTCAAATAAAATCTTGTTCAGTTTATAAGGGCTTAGTGAGTAAGTGCTTTGTAGAGACAGGAAGCGAGACGGAGCACCAGCAGCAGCGAAGATTTTTTTGGGGAACAAGTAGTTTAAAGCAATAACACTTGCACCGAAATTTTATTATTTTGGTGGTATTATTTTAATAAAAAAAACTTTTAAATGAGCTACCGCCAAAAAATTGAAGAACTTATGTGGGATGAAAACGAAAATGCCTTAACTGAGTGGATTGAAACTCAGCCGGTGCTTGAACAGACAGATATTTTAAAGGAAGTGAAAACTGTGATGCAGCAATTGCTGGCAGAAATTGATGACAACAGCCAAAAGGAAACACTGGAAGAACTGGATAAAAAAATTGATGCATACCAGGAAACAATACTGGATGAACAATTGGCCAGTTTAAAATATGACCTGGCTGTAAAAGAACGAGATAAGGCATTTGCCAAAATGGATGAAGCAGTTGCAGGCATCAGGGAATACGTAAAAGAATGTGTTACTACCAACGCCCCTAACGCAAAAGAAATGAAAGAACTTGCTTTTAAAATGATTGAACTTGAAAAAGACAACGGCACTTACGACCCTGCAAACTGGGATTGGCTGGAATAATAACTGGAAGATTATATTTCTATACAATAAAAAGAAACCGGCATTGCTGCCGGCCCCTTGCATACTTAAGCCTGCTAAAAACTTATGCTACTTTCTTTTTGGGCGTTGGTTTTTTACGTTCGCTTTTGCGAACACCACCAGCCTTTTCGTATTCGCTGCTGTCTTTGCCAAACTTTGACGCAACGCCGTTAAGGATACGTTCGTTCCAGTTTTTAAGGCTTTTTTCATTTTCCTTTAAAATGTTAAGCTTGCCATCTACAATACTCAGTTGGGTATTGTAGTCGTCCATTGCTGCCTTCACATTGGTAATAGCCTGCTGGTAATCTTTTTGGGTGAGGCCATTGCTCAAATCGAAATCGGGTTCAATGCTTTGAACTGCTGCAATGCGGCGAAATGCTTTTTCATACGTCTTCGACGAGGTTTTTAATCTTGCCATTGTAATAAAATTTTTTGTTTATAAAATAATTTAACCCTGCTAAAGTATAAAGTATTAAACAAATAAACAATACCGCAAACCGGGTATAACAACTAATATTAAACGCTTTAATTTTTTGTTTTGAGCAGTTCTTTAGGGCCAGGAGTAAAGGCAAATTTTTAAGCCTGAAAAGTACTTATTGACCTGTAACATGTACTTGTTCATTGGTAATTAGTATGTGGTTCTCTATAACTTGTATTTATTCTTCTATAACATGTACTTGCTTCTTTATAACAAGTATGTGTTCCTCTATAACATGTACTTGTTTCTTTGTAACAAGTACATGTTATTCTATGACAGGTACTTGTTCCTTTGTAATGAGTACGTGTTTGTCTACAACATGTACTTGTTTATTAGCAATTAGTACGTGTTACTCTATGGTATGTACTTGTTCTTTTGTAATGAGTACGTGTTTATCTATAATAGGTATTAGTTTCTTAGTGATTAGTACGTATTTCTCTATTACATGTACTTGTTCTTTTGTAATAAGTACATGCTTCTATATGACTGGTATGTTCATTAAACTGTGTCATTGATTAAAACCTATATTGGCGGTGGCTCAGGTGAGAGAGTTTGCTTTAACCGGCAGCGAAAAAAAGAATACTGTATAGAGACACCAAGGCGAGGGCGCATGTTAATTTGGCTCTGTAAGAACCGACTGTTTGTAGCAACATCCAACAAGGTAATTAGGGGATCCGCAGGAGCCTCCTATATTTATTTAATCAAAAAACTCAAACAGGTATTTGTCTTCAAAAGGGATGGCAAATTTATGAAGCAGTGCTGAGTATTCTGTTTTAAAAGTTGTTTTTTTATGATGTTCCTCCTGGTTGTTTATGTATTTTATTACATTGTCAATATGCGAATGTGAATAGGAAAACACACCATAGCCTTCCTGCCAGTTAAACTTTCCATTTATCCATTTCTTATTTGTGATAAACTCATTGCCATCCACATATATTTTTGTTACTTCTTCGCCCTGTGCTTTCACATTGCCATCCACATCCACTTCCACACCAGGCAATTTTTTAAGCAGGTCTTCGGCATTGGCATTGGGCAATGTTTTAAAAGCACTGGCATTAAACTGTGTGGTATCTCCCTTAATTTGTATGGGCACATCCGATTTTACCACAAAAGTATTTAATGAATGAAAATCTTTTTTCATGATGATGCTGCCTATGTCAATCAACTGCTTTACATCGGTTATAGAAAATATTTTTTCGTAAGACAGGTAACCCTGGAAGGAGATGAGCAGTTTATACGAATCGCTGGCCAGGTCTTTAATTTCGAAGATGCCCTTTTTATCACTGACAGTGTAAGTACTTACCGAAGAATCCTTGGTAAGCATCACAAACACCGTAGCACCGGCAAGTGGCTGTTTGCCGGTTGCATCAATTACGGTCCCTTTAATGGTGCCTGCTGGTTTTTGTGCAAGTGCAGCAAGGCTTGCTAAAAAAATAATGGTAAAAAGAAGGGCAATCTTCCGCATAATATTGAGTTGTTTTCACTTTAGACGATAGTATTACAAATAACAGGCGATTAACAAAGCAGCACAGTGCAGGAGGGTTGGGCTAAGGGATAGGTTTTCTGTTTGTACCTGTTAAGAAATAAGGTATAATGCAGGGGAATATTTTTCAGAACAGTTGCACAATATTTTAAAACCGTTGCTTTTCAATAATGATATCTAATTCGCTGATCATGGAATTCAGGAAACTCTGAGCGTCGCTTTTTACTTTAGGCGATGAATTTTTATTGGTCGTATAATAATCCTTCATCGTTTGAATGCATTCTTCAAAATTGTAGTATCGTTTGACATTCTGCAGATCGTATTTCAATGCAATAAATTTAATTTCCTGTATTACTTCCTCAATAGTCCTTCCGTATTTATCAGGGCTAAATGTGTTGGTAGCTATACCATCACGTAACTTTTTTAAAAATTCAAGTTCAGTTGTCGCTCTTTCGGTTTTATAAGCTATTGAATTGGGGTCTTCCTTTTTCTTTTCAGCGATCACGTCTTTGGAATACACATACACAATAAATGTCCCCCTGAGGTCCGCCATATCTTCGGGGTAAAAATTCATCACCCTTGGTGTACCCAGTAACAGTTCGCCCCCGTCTTTACTCATGCCACCCCCGCTTCTGCCCAATGCAAACCTTTGTTCACCTGTCTTTCCTACCAGACTCCACCAATGCCAGCTGCCGCCGCCATCGGGGCTTACTTTTAAACTTGTATCTGCATAAGAAACGAACTGGCCGGTAGCCACCACCCTGAAAGAAGCTTCTTTCTTTAGGGTAAGACCTGTAGATACCCAGTTAGAAGGAGATACATTGAATGGCCCATATTTTTTTTCATCTCCATTTTTCTCTTTCGATTTTAAATAAATAAGAAAATATTTATCAGGGGTTGCAGTCTGCAGGAAATCGGAAGTTATATCGCTCCAGCGTTCTTCATAGCCGGTGGCCTTTACATATAAACGAAAAGGTGCATTGTTCATGTAACTGCTGTTGATAGTAAAAGACGTTTCTCCTTTTGACCTTGTTGAATTGAGGGTTGTTAGTTTATCAGGGGCAAGCCTTATTTGTACGCTTGCGCCGTTCACAGGGTTATTGGTTATTTCATCCAGTACCTGCACAGTAAGATCAAAATCCTTTTGCTGTTTCTTTACGACATATACCAATACTTCATCTTCGGCGGGTGGCAGGTACTTGTAATTATCACCTCCCCCTACAATAGATTGTATTACTTCTCCATACCCATCTGTAGAGTAAACCGTTACTTTTCCTATTTCTCCCAGGAACAGCATTTTTGGAAAATACGCAATGCCGTCAGTTCCTGTCATTCCAAGGTGGCCATTTACCATTACCTGGTGTGATGAGATGGGTTTATAACCAGGCGCTGCACTTATTTTTTCATACACATGTACTTTCAGGTCTCTTCTCAGGCTGTTCTTTCTTTTTAATTCAAACTGAACAACCTGTTCCAGTTTGTCGTCAAATTTGTTTACTGTGATGGTCTTTTGTTCTTCATCAAAGTTTCCATGTTTTACTGTCACAACAAATTCGCCGCCTGTTTCCATAATAAGGGTAGCAATACCTTCCGCATCCGTTGCACCCCTGGCAATTGAATAAAATCCTTTTCCATCGGCACTAACGCCAGCCTCAGCAACAGGCAACATGTCGGGGAAAGAAATAACCTTCACCTTGAGTATTCTCTTTTCTTTATCTTTTTTTAGTGCTGCTGTTACTGAATTTTGTTTCATGCTGTTGGTCATCTGCACACTTGTGCGAAAGGCAGAATAGCCTGCCTTTTCTACCAGCACCGGAAAAACCTTGTCATCAACCAGTAACACTTCAAAACTGGCCCTGCCATTGCCATCTGTGTAAGTGCTTTCGTCTCTTCCGTCTTTTTTACCTACTAAAGTGACCTTTGCATTAGAAAGAGGATTGTTATTATCATCAGCATCTGTGACCAGAACTGTTATTCCTTTTTCGCTTGACTGAAATATAGCAGCTACTTCATATACGTCCTGGTTCTCGGTTAGTGTAATGAATATTTTAGTGGCCCGCTGGCTCAGAAGGCTACCCCTTGCATCGTCCAGTTCTATTGTTGCCTTCATCGTGCTGGTGAGCAAGGTTACTTCAAAAGTTACTTTTCCCTCTGTATTGGTTATTTGTTTTTGTTTTCCGATCAGGCCGCGGTAAGTCACTTCCGTTTCACTCACTGGCTTTCCTGTGGTAGCATTTGTTACTGTTACATGTATCGTTTTTTTCAGTTTTACCTGGCTGCTGGCAGTATTTAAAACAATAGTTGCAAGAAAAAAAGAAAGAAGGAAAGATTTCATAATTCTTTTTTATGAGATGAACAGAAGGATGAGCAGGTGTTACAGGATCGCATGTGTATCGTGCCAGTCAGAAGGTTAATGCCTGTTATAAATAATGCTTGCAATAAATGTAAACGATTCTTTTGTCTTTTGCAAGTTTAGGAGGGTTAAATAAGGAAGGATGGCAGCACTAAGGGCGGGGAGTTTAATTCGCAGGCAGATTTTCATTTCTTATTTCAGCCTCTCCTTAAAATCAAGATCATTATTCCTCAGCGTATCCAATGCAATATCATAACCTGCATCTGCATGGCGAATAACTCCCATGCCGGGGTCGTTACGCAAAACTCTTTTTAACCTTTGTGCTGCATCATCTGTTCCATCAGCAACTATTACCATGCCTGCATGAATACTGTAACCCATGCCAACGCCGCCACCATGATGCAGTGAAACCCAGGAAGCACCGCCTGCTGTATTCACCAGTGCATTTAATATTGGCCAATCGGCAACAGCATCACTGCCATCCAGCATACTTTCTGTTTCTCTGTTGGGAGAAGCAACAGAGCCTGTATCAAGATGGTCACGCCCAATTACAATAGGTGCGTTTACTTTTCCTGTTCTTACCAGTTCATTAAAAGCAAGGCCTGCTTTTTCTCTTTCGCCCTGGCCCAGCCAGCATATTCTTGCAGGCAAACCCTGGAAGGCAATTTTTTCCTGCGCCATCTTCATCCATCTTAACATGCCAGTGTTTTGCGGAAACATGTTCATGATGAGTTCGTCGGTTACTGCAATGTCAGCAGGGTCGCCACTAAGTGCTGCCCAGCGGAAGGGACCTTTTCCCCCACAAAATAAGGGACGTATATATGCCGGCACAAACCCCGGGAAATCGAAACATCTTCCAGTTTTAGAATTTAGAATTTTTGATTTAGAATTTTTGTCTTCGTATTCCTGTGCTCTTGCACGGATGTTATTTCCATAATCAAAAGTGATAGCGCCTTTATCCATCAGTTGCAGCATTAGCTGTACATGCAGGTACATACTTTCGTAACTGAGATGGGTGTATTGCTGCGGATTTTCTTTACGTAATACGTTTGCCTGTTCATTACTGAGAGTGTGCGGCACATAACCAATAAGTGGGTCGTGTGCGCTGGTCTGGTCGGTGAGGGTATCGGGGATGATGTTGCGTTCTAATAATCTTTCTAAAAGATGAACTGCATTGCATAAAATACCTATTGACGTAACCTCACCATTAACCTTTGCTTCTACGGCTCTGTCTATGGCTTCATCAATATCTGTATATTTTTCGTCCAGGTATTTTGTTTCTATTCTTTTATCAATGCGCCATTCTTCCACTTCGGCAATTAAGGCAACGCCTTCGTTCATGGTGATGGCAAGCGGCTGGGCGCCGCCCATGCCGCCAAGGCCGGCGGTAACATTGAGTGTCCCTCTCAAAGTTCCTCCTGCATTGCTTTCAGATTTCTCCTTCGTCGAAATGACAGGAGAAAAATGTTTATCAGCAATAGCTGCATAAGTTTCATAAGTACCCTGTACTATTCCTTGAGAACCAATGTAAATCCATGAGCCGGCAGTCATCTGTCCGTACATCATAAGGCCCTTTTTTTCCAGTTCGTCAAAGTGTTTCCAGTTAGCCCAGTTGGGTACAAGCTGGCTGTTGCTTATTAAAACCCTGGGTGCATCTTTATGTGTTTTTAAAATGCCAACAGGTTTACCCGATTGAATTAATAATGATTCATCGTTCTCCAAAACCTTTAATGCTTTAATGATATTATCGAGGGCTTCAAAGTTTCGGGCAGCTTTTCCTCTTCCTCCATACACTATCAAGTCATCGGGGCGTTCGGCTACTTCGGGATCAAGATTATTGAGGAGCATTCGCAGGGCGGCTTCCTGTATCCATCCTTTGCAGGAGAGTTTATTTCCTGTGGGTGTTTTGTATTTAACGGGGTCGTAGTTTGTTTTTGTTTGTAACATGGTATTACTGATTAGTCTGATCTTTATTTATCAATTTTTACCGCAGAGGCGGGCAGGCGCTGAGTTTTTATCTCTGCGACTTTGCGTCTCAGCGGTTAACAAAATGATTCAAATGATTTATTTAAATCAACTCCTTTACTATTTGCAAATGCATTTACCTTTTCTACAAAACTAAAATCTTTTATGATGCCTGCTACTTTGTTGATGTCATTTGCAAAAATGCGGTCTTCTTCGGCGAAGCCTATAAATTCTCTTACATAATCGTGTGCAAGTTCCAGCAATTCACTACTCTTGAGTGGTGCCCTGAATTCGATGGCCTGGCAGGCGCTCATTAATTCTATTGCCATAATGAATTCCAGGTTATCAAGCACACGGCTTAATTTTCTTCCGCTGATGCTGCCCATACTTACATGGTCTTCCTGGCCCAATGATGTGGGAATGCTGTCGGCACTTGCAGGAAAGCAGAGTGTTTTATTTTCTGTTACCAATGCGGCAGTGGTGTACTGCGGAATCATAAAGCCGCTGTTGAGCCCAACATCTTTCATCAGCAGCATTGGCAGTCCCCATTTGCCTTCCAGCAACAAATAACATCGTCGGTCACTTATGTTTCCTATTTCTGCGGCAGCAAAACAACAATAGTCAAGCGGCAATGCAAGTGGCTGGCCATGAAAGTTTCCGCCGCTGATGGTGTCATCTGCAGCAAAAATAATTGGGTTGTCTGTTACAGCATTTAACTCTATCTCGGTAAGTTCTTTTAAATGAAGCCAGGCATTTCTGCTTGCGCCATGCACCTGCGGCATGCAACGCAACGAATAGGGATCCTGCACTCTTCCGCAATCAATATGGCTTTGCATGATAGAAGAATTGTTTAACAGCAATCTTAATCTTTGGGCAACTAATTTACTTCCGCTGAAAGGACGCAGTTCATGCAGGCGTTCATCAAAAGGCGCTTTTGTTCCTGTCAATGCTTCTAAACTCATTGCACCAATAATGTCTGCTGCCTCCAGGCAGTTGTGCATGCGCTGCACTGCTTTTACTGCAAAGGATAAAATGAATTGTGTGCCGTTGATTAATGCAAGGCCTTCTTTGGGCCCAAGTTGAATGGGTTGAATATTTTCTTTCTGAAAAATTTCTTCTGTTGATTTTCTTTCTCCTTTATAAAAACATTCACCCAAACCAATCAATGGTAAAAATAAATGGGAGAGAGGAGCAAGATCGCCGCTGGCACCAACTGAACCTTTTTCGGGAACTACAGGCAGCACATCATTTTCAATATGCCAGATAATTCTTTCCAATGTTTTTAACTGCACACCACTATATCCCTGCGCCAGCGAATGCACTTTTGTGATGAGCATGAGTTTAGAAATCTCAGGTGCAACCGGGTCGCCCACACCAACACTATGGCTTTGCAAAATTTTATGCTGCAGTGTTACAGTGTCGGCATCAGAAATTTTTGTGTTTGCCAAAATACCAAAGCCGGTATTGATACCATAAACAGTTTTGTGATTGGCTACAATTTCCTGCACAGCTTGCTGAGCAGCATTTATTTTTTTGATAGCAGCTTCATTCAGTATGCCTTTTAATTTTCCGGCAGCAATGGCAAGTACGGTGCTAACTGTGAGTTTATCAACTCCATAATTAAAGATGGGGTTCATGCGGCAGGCAGTTAATTTTTGTGAATAGTCAAATAAAAATTTATCTTGTACAAAAGTAACACAAAACATTTTCTGTTATGGGATTAATAGCACTTGCACTTGCCCCGGGTATTACCATTTGCTTATTTATTTATTTAAAAGATAAATACAATAAAGAACCTTTGTGGATGTTGCTGCTGGCATTCTTTCTGGGTGTACTCAGTATTATTCCTGCATTTATAGTTGAATATGCTTTTGGTTCGGATATAGTTGTAATACAGGGCCAGGGTGCATGGGCTGTTGCATTTTTTACCTTTTGCATTGTAGCCGGAAGCGAAGAAGCAAGCAAGTTTTTGATGCTCCGTTTGTTTGTATATCCACGAAAACATTTTGACGATCCTTTTGATGGAATTATGTATGCCGTAATGGTGGGAATGGGGTTTGCCACGATAGAAAATGTATTTTATGTTTACCAGAACGGATATGGTAATGGAATAGCCCGTATGTTTCTGGCAGTGCCAGCGCATGGTACTTTTGCAGTGATGATGGGATATTTTGTTGGCCTTGCCAAATTTAAAGCCGTGGGGAAATTATTTTATTTTTTACTGGCACTGCTGCTGCCCATTTTGTTTCATGGCGCTTATGATTTCTTTTTATTTGTGGGTACTAACGAGTGGATTTTCCTGGGTGCTATTGTTTCTTTAATTCTTGCATTGTTTTTATCCTTTAAAGCCATCAGGCGGAAACAGCGGTGGTCAAAATTGTATCATGAAGAAAAAAATAAGATTCAGGACGGAGGACAGCCCACATTATTATAGAACAGAAAATTTTATGCGGAATAATTTCAAAAAAATAAAAACTGTCCGCTTTGTTCTTGCAGCATGCGGCTTGTTGCTGATTACCTTTAGCTCTTTTGCTCAAACAATAAAAATACTTACTGCCGATAAAAAAACTTCATTGCGTGGGCTTAGTGTGCCCAACGATAAAACTGTTTGGGTAAGCGGCAGCGGCGGCACCGTTGGCAGAAGCATTGACGGCGGCCAAACTTGGAAGTGGTTAACAGTAAAAGGTTTTGAAAAAACCGACTTCAGGGATATTGAAGCGTTCGACGACATGAATGCACTGATAATGGGCATTGCTGAGCCGGCTTATATTTTAAGAACAATTGATGGCGGCGAAACATGGCAGGTGGTTTTTGAAAACAAAGACAAAGGAATGTTTTTGGATGCCATGGAATTCTGGAATGAACAAAGCGGTATTGTTATTGGTGACCCGGTAAATGGAAAATTTTTTATTGCCCGAACATTTGATGGCGGTGTAACATGGCAGGGATTACCGCCACAAAACTATCCTGCGGCCGACAGTGGCGAAGCCTGCTTTGCCAGCAGCGGCACCAACATTCGAAAATTAGATAATGATGAAGCTGTGTTCATAAGCGGCGGGTTGCGGTCGAGAATGTTTATCAGGGATAAAAAAATTGATTTACCCATTTTGCAGGGCAAAGAAAGTACGGGGGCAAATTCCGTGGCGGTAAAAAACAGTAAAGTAATGATTGTAGTGGGTGGCGATTTTAATACCAAAGATTCTGTAACCAAAAATTGTGTGATTACAAAAGATGGCGGTAACACATGGTACAGTCCATTGGTTCCACCCGGTGGTTACCGAAGCTGTGTAGAATTTATCGGCAAAAATAAATGGATTTGCTGCGGACTTAACGGCGTGGATATCTCATTGGTAAATGGATTGCAATGGGATAATATCAGCAAAGAAGGCTTTCATGTTTGCCGCAGGGCAAAGAAAGGTAAAGCAGTTTATTTTGCCGGCAGCGGCGGCAGGGTTGGAAAACTTTTATTACAATAATACTCAAATTAGATTTCTCCTGCGTCGAAATGACAAGACCCTGTGGTATTGAATCTTAAACTGATATTCAAGGCATAATACTCAAATTAGATTTCTCCTGCGTCGAAATGACAAGACCCTGCTTTCTTTTTAATTCAGCAGCTTAATCATCTTTGAAGCGCCGCTTGCCAGGTGATGCACTTCTAAAATATACAAACTCTTTGCAAGGTTGCTGAAATCGAGGTTGAAAAAATTGGTACCGCTTGCGGCAGCAAAATTCATTTTCTGTATTAATTGCCCTGTATTGCTAAGCACCCTTAGTTCCAGGTTTGAATTTTGTTTTGATACAACGTATAATTTTTGGTTGCTTCCGGGATTATTAAAAAGCTGGATGCTAAAATCATCTGTCATTGCAGCATTGTCAAAATCTACGGTTGTTAATTTGGTTATTTCATTCAGGCAGTTTCCAACCTGGTACTTATAATTTATAAGATGAGTGCCGATACCGGCAATTTTTGGATAAAAATAGTTTCCGATTATTCCTGTGCCGGTTAATAACCCGCCGGTTGGAGACCCGGTAAGTTTAACCCCATTACTTGTGTGCAGATAAACGGAGTTCAATCCATCTAATGTAACAACAGGCTTCGATACCACTGTTGCTTTAACTGCTTTTCTTGTGCCTGCATTACAGGCCTGCGCTGTTACTTCCACCTGCCAGTTGTAACAGAAAGGGAAATATTTATCGCCCAGTGAAGAACCTACAATATTGCCAACACTGTTTAGTTTAAAAGGGAAACCAATGTTTGCTGCCGTTGTTGTACTGCTGTACAATGCGGTGGCCGGGCTGCTGCTGCTTAACCCAAGCTGCAGGTTTAATCCTGATGGAACGAAGAAATCGAGTAAAACATCCTGTACACCTGCAGCAAGTGTAACCTGTTTTTCTGTTATCATATCTCCATACATTGTCCTTAACTGAAAAATTCTTGTGCCTGCGGTGGATGCATTCACTGTTATCTTTTTTAATTTAAATGGAAGGAATGCATTAAAAATTGTGTACTCCGATTTTGCTGTTGTATAATTTCCTGCATTGCTGAAATTGGTATTTACAGGCCCTAGCACACCGCTTAAAGCAGAAGGCTGGTCTGCAACATAAAAAGTTGTATTGGCAAATAAAGAACCTGTCAGAAAATTATTGCCTGTGTAAACAAGGTTGCCATTAACAGGTGCATCAAACCAGCTTGGGTTGCCACTTGCATATAAAGTTGCCTTATCTCCAATGCAAACTGTATCTTCTTTTGTAACTGCCGGAATTGAACTGGCAGGTGCTGCGACAATATTCAATGTGTCACTTGTTGTTTGTCCGCAGGGTGTGGTGGCTTTTACCCAATATTTGCCGGCCTGGGTAATATTTATTTTTTGTGTGGTAGCACCATTACTCCATATATAATTACTGGCGCCACTTGCTTCCAAATCCAGGTTGTTTCCTGCACACATAATGTTTCCTTTTTTGCTGAAGATATAAGCATAAGGCCCGGTGCTGGAAGTTCTTTGCTGGGCTAAGGGAACGGCTGCTGAAAGCCAGTTATTGTTTTCATTCATTTCCTGAAAATGATTATCGGGGTCAACCTGAATAACTGCATGATAATTTCCATTGCATGCTTCATAGGGAATTTTTACAAAACTTTCATCAAGGTACTGATGATAAATATCTACTTTACCAACACTAATGCCCTGCTTTATATTACCGCAACTGTAACCTCCGCCCAAACCATAATTTGGAAAGCTTGCATTGTTCAGCACATTACCGTTTGCATCAACGCAGTCACCCAGCGAACCGCTGCATGTTGTTAAGTCAATTAAGCAAAAACTTACTTTGATACCACTGTTTACAATTGGCCATTGCAAAGTATCTGTAACTGAAACATCCCGGAGCCTTAATGTGTAAAGTCCCCAGCCTTCGATATGTATATGCCCGTGAGAAGGGTGATACTGCATCCAGCCTGCATCTCTTATTACATACTGAAATGTATTACCAACTTTTTGATACAGCTTTTGTTTAATCAGTCTTTTTGGATAAGCACCATCGGGGCACAAATAATTAGCAGGCGGAAAAAAATTCCTCAGCGTATCGGTGCCGCAAACATAATCATTGGTTGATTCAACTTCAAGCGGCCCCCAGCCAACATTTGGTGTAGAAACGTCCAGTCGCAAAAGTCCTTTATCAATTACTGCTGCCTGCTGGCTGTATTCTGTCCAGCCTGCTGTTGCATTCAGCGATTTTTTTCCCGCTATGATATCGGGGTATAAAATACAATTGGTTGCACCAACAGTGGGGCAGGAACAACCGGCTGGATTTGTTGTTAAACATTGTGCAATGATGCTTTGAGAAGAAAAAGAAAAAAGAAGAATTAGTGTAATGGTAATAAAGGGACAAAGTTTAATTCTCATAACATGCAGGTTGGGTTTTGAAAACAATCTTCCTGTAAAATATGAAAATTATTTGAGTAGTTTGATGTGCGGATGAAAATTCTTAATATGCAAAAAATAAAAGCAGCTGATTCAATGGTTATTTTATCAAAGCAAAATAAACTGCTCCTGAAATAAAAGCAAAACTTACGAGGTATTTCCAGTGAAAGGGTTCTTTGAGATACCAGACAGCAAATACAGCAAACACGACGAGGGTGATCATTCCTGTGTTATTTTCAGTTGAAAACTGCTCAGACCATTGGTAAAACCCAGCGGTTGGCAGGCACCATCAGGCAGTATTCAAAGAAAGCAATGCCCCGGCTAATGAGTATTGCCGTCCATAAGGGTAGTGCTGTATTTTTTAAATGGCCATACTATGCAAAGGTCATGAAGATATTGGAAGCGGTGAGGAGGTGTATGGTGCGGAGCATTTTCTATTTTTTATAAAATTAAAAAAGGATACCCAACCAATGGGCATCCTTGCAATAAATTTTCAGCAAGACTAATTACCTTTTCCCCTTAAATAGAAGGTTGATAACGGCAAGAATAACTACAGCGCCAATGGCAGCCGTTAAAATGTAATTGAGCCATGTGGTGCCTGTGTTAATGTGAAGGCCAAGCTTTGGCAAAAGCCAGTAGCCCAGAAAGCCACCGCCAATACCAACAACAATGTTTCCAATTAACCCAAGGCCGCCGCCCTGAAATACCATGCCGCCCAGCCAACCAGCTACGGCTCCTAAAAGTAAAATGATGAGGATTGCTTGTGTTTCCATGTTTTTAAAATTAAAAATTAAGAATGAAAAATTAAAAATTTCTTAGCTTTCAAATAGCTGCACTTATTACAAGTGATAAACAATATAATGCACTATAAAGTTAAATACATTTTTAATTCTTAATTAAGACTTCTAAAATCCACCGGCACCAGCTTACTCACCCCGGCTTCCTGCATCGTAACACCATAAATAACATCCACTGCACTCATCGTCATTTTATTGTGTGTTACAATGATGAACTGCGAATTTTCGCTGAACTTCTTAATCATGTTGGTAAACTTGCCAACGTTGGCATCATCTAATGGCGCATCCACCTCATCCAGAATACAGAAAGGTGCAGGCTTTATCAAATAGATGGCAAACAATAACGCAGTTGCAGTTAATGTTTTTTCTCCGCCACTTAACTGGCCAATAGAAGAAGGACGTTTGCCTTTTGGTTTGGCAACAATTTCAATGGCAGTATCTGCTAAGTTTTCAGGATCCACCAAAATCATATCGGCGGTATCATCTTCAGTAAACAATGCCTGAAATACTTTCTGAAAATTCTCCCTTACTTTATTAAACGTATCAAGAAACTGCTGGTTGGCAGTTGCTTCCACTTCCTGAATGGTTTGCATCAGGCTGTCTTTGGCAGTTACCAGATCATTCTTTTGTTCCAGAATGAAATCATAACGCTTTTTCATTTCGGTGTAAGCTTCAATCGCTGTAGGATTTATTTCGCCAATGTTTTCCAAACGCTTGCGCTGCCTTTCATTCTTCTCCTGCAATTCTTCTAATGGCGTGTCGCCTGTTCTTGGTTCATCAATGATGGCATCAAGGTCTACTTTGAATTCAACATTTAATCTTTCTTTCATCCCAGCAAGCTGCAATTTTAAATCAGTCAGCTTGTCTTTTATTTCGTTCAGTATTGTATCAATGCCTTCTTTTGATTTGTGCTTGTGTCGCAGTTCACTTTCTTTTTCAGTAAGTGCATTGCGTAAATTATAATAGGTTTGATCTGCCTCATTCAGTTTCTTTTCTTCTGCTTCTTTATTGTGCAGCATGCTTATAACTGCTGTTTCCAATGCTTCTAAAGCTGCAGCAGTTTCAGTTATGCTGCCGGTTGCTTCGTTCAGCTGAGCATTGCTGCTTTCAATCTGCACTTTTAAATCGCTTAACTGGTTGCTCTTAAATTCAAACTCCTGCTTCAGCGAAGCAATCTTGCTCTGCTGTTTTGTATAATTCAAATTGCTGTCGTTGAAAGATGCAGTGGCTCCATTGTATTCCTGCTCGGCAACGGTGTAATCATTCTCAACTACCTGAAGCTTTTCTGTCAGTTGCTGCAAATGGGTATTAAAGTTTTGCAGTTCTTCCCTGGTGCTTGCAATGGCATCATGGTTCGCCTGTAGTTGTGTTTGCAGGTCTCTCAGGCGATGGCTGCTTGTTTCTTCTGTATGCTGCAGGTTCTCGGCTTTGTTTTGCAGAGAGAAAACAAGATTGGTAAGGTTATTAATATCCTGCTGTGTGTGGTTGATGGCATTTTCTTTCAACTGCTGGTTGTACATCATCACTTCGCTGTGGCGGGCTTCAATCACCGATTTTAAATTGGCTACAATGCCAGCCTGCACTTCCATTTCTTCCACCAGCTTTTCCAGGTTCTTTGCTCTTCCTATTTTCTTTCCTTCAAACAAACCAACGCTGCCGCCGGTAAGAGAATATTTACCTTTTACATACTTACCCGTTTTTTCCAGAACAATTGCACCATTGCTATTACGCAGTGCTTCTTCATTTTCGGCAATAAATACATTGCCCAGTAAATGTTTGGCAAGATTAGAATATTTACTGTCTATCTCTACAACGCTGAGTGCAGGAATGGTTCCTTCGGGCTGGTGCTGTTCCTCAAAATCGGTAAACTTATCCTGCAAAAAGAAATTGGCTTTTCCTTTTTTATTATTATCCAATAAATGAATGGCCTGTAAGCCTTCTTCTAAATTATTAACTACATAATAATTAAGGTAAGGTTCCAGTACATTTTCCACCGCCGCCCTGAATTCTTCTTTTACATAAATTATATCCGAAAGAAGAGGAGCGGTAAAATTCCACTCAGCATTATTGTGTAAAAACTTTACACTCTCCGGATAACCTTCCATTGAATCTATCAAACTCTTCAGCAAATCATGTTCATTCTTCTTGCTGTCTAATTTTCGGTTTTCATCTGCCAGTTCATTGCGCAGGTTGTCTAATATGCTTTGCGATTGAAGAATCTGCTGTTTTGTATTTTCATGCTGCTGCTGCAACTGCAGCAAATCATTTTTCTTTTGTTCCAGTTCGGACTGTTTAATCTGTCTTTCAGATTCTAACTGCTGCAGTTGATTACGGCGTTGATTTTTTTCTTCTTCTATCTGGGCAATTGTTCTTTGTACGTTTTGAATAGACGTATCAGCTACCGCTACTTTCTTCTCTGCTTCAAACTGGTTGCGTTGTATGGTTTGGTTTTCTCTTCGTAGTTCATCAATGCTGCTGCGTTTTTCATCAAACACTTTGCGTTTGTCTTCTACGGCCGTTTTTAAATCAGCCAGTTTGCTTTCAAACTCCTGTAATTTTATTTCATCTTCTTTTACCTGGTTACCGGTAAATGAAATGCTTTCTTCCAATCCTTTTAATTGACCAGATGCTTTCTGTAAAAAGTCGTTCAGGCTGGTTTCTCTTTCTTTTAAAAACTGCAGGCTCTGGCTGCTCAGGCTTTTTTCACCTTCTTTTTTGCGAACATCGTCTAATAAATTATTAAAAGCATGCTGCATCTGCTGCAAAGCTTTTTCTTTTTCTATCAATCCAACTCTTTCCTGTTCCAGCGCTGCTTCTTCTTTGGCAATTTCGGTTTCTAATTCTATACGCTTGTCCACTTCGGCCTGCTGCTGTGTATTCAAATCCTTGTAGGTAATGTTGAAACCTTCCAGCGCTGCTTTGGCCAGTTCAATACTTACTTCCTTATATTCTTTCTTTATCTCAAAATATTTTTCTGCCTTTTTTGCCTGGCTTTCTAATGTTTTAAGCTGGTTGTTTATTTCAAACAACAAATCTTCAATACGGGCAAGGTCCATTTCGGTGGCATCCAGCTTAAGCTTTGCTTCCTTTTTACGGGTTTTGTAAATGGAGATACCGGCTGCCTGCTCCAGCATTTTACGGCGGCTGTTTTCCTTGTCCTTGATGATATCGTCCACCATGCCCAGTTCAATAATGGCATAGCTGTCGGTGCTTACGCCGGTATCCATAAACAGGTTGTGGATATCCTTGAGGCGGCAGGCCACATCATTGAGGCGGTATTCGCTCTCGCCGTTTTTATAATACTTTCTTGTTACAGTTACTGTGTTGAATTCCGTAGGCAACAAATTCTTGGTATTTTCAAACGTGAGGCTTACTTCGGCGAGGCCGCTTGCGCTACGGGTTTTACTGCCGTTAAATACCAGGCTTTCGAGGTTTTCGCTGCGGAGGTTACTTATTTTATGCTCACCAATTACCCAGCGTATGCTGTCAACAATATTGCTTTTGCCACAGCCATTGGGGCCAATAACGCCGGTAATGCCTTCGTCGAAGTTGAGTACAGTTTTATCGGCAAAACTTTTAAATCCTTTGATCTCTAAACTTTTTAATCGCACTTGTTGCTGTTTTAATGGTCAGGCGGCAAATATAATCGAATGAGTCAGAAGTATTTTTTGATTGTTTGCACCAATTGTGCATAGTTATTCACAGATTTTTCACAAGGATTTTATTACTGTCACAGAATATTGTTGCAGCGGGCCGGGTGTATGATTTTAAGCATTGCTGCTTTGCGGTCAGTAAGAAATTATCAAATGCTCAAAGCCTTCCTTTCTCTTGCAAAAGAGAGGAAGGCTTTGAGTAAGAAATTAAGTGAAAATATAATGCTATTGCTTGATAAGCTGACCCCTTATTTCGCCACCAGCAAAAGCAGCGCTGTGAATGTTTACATAGTAAAGATTAGCGTTCAGGTCGGCTTCCTGTGATGCATCTAAAGCAACGCTGGTGTATGTAAATGGTGTAGTAATGCCTGTAAATCCAAAAATAACCCCTCCGCTAACGCCTGCTGCACCTTTATGAATATGGCCTGCAGTTGCTGTAACCCCACTATAACTTAATGTTACTGTAAAAATTTTAGTAGTAGTGTTAAAGACAAGGGTTGCAGTTCCTGTGGCGGCTGAAGCATTGGCAGGCACTTCACTGGCACCATTTAAAGTGGCTTTATAAGTAACATTAGGATCCACAACAACAGGGTCGCTTTTTTTGCAGGAAACTGCCCCGGTTAAAATGATTGAAATTGCTAAAAATCTGGTTAATAGTTTCATAATTTTTTTTTAGGTTTTAAGAATTAGCAGCCAATTTATGGCTGCTAATTCTTAAAACGCATTAAGGATTACAAAGGTTGCCTTTGTTCAACAGTAATGATAAGTTTATTTTATTTTAAACTTTAAATATACGCTTCAAAAGCCCAATATTTTTTTAAGATTCCTTCCTTTTCTGTCAGCTTTGTTTTGCAATTATTGCAACTGCTGTTTTACACAACCCGGTTTTTTGCAAAAACCAATACCCCTTGCTGTTCATTTGCAGCAATTAATCATATAATGCTATTTAGCTTGCTGCTGCTGCATTTTGCCATTTTTAAACGGGCTTACCAGGCGATAGTTTTGGGTCATCATCTAAAAATAATCATTTATGGCACCCTTACTCGGCATTTACGTAGTTCCTGTAATAATCATTCTTTTAGTAATTGAAATGGTTCATTCTTATAAAGAAGAGAAGCAATTGTTTAACCGGAAAAATACTATCAGTAATTTGTTGGTAGGAGCCGGATATTTTGTCAGCACTGTTGCTTCAAAAGCAATCATGTTCTTTATATTTCAATGGGCTTATACCCACAAACTGTTTAACTTTTCTAATAACTGGCTTACCTGGATACTTGCTTTTATAGCCGCCGATTTTTCTTACTATATCTATCACCGTGTTTCGCATGAAGTAAACTGGTTTTGGGCTTCTCATGTTGTGCATCACTCATCCGAAGAGTTTAACCTTAGTGTTGCATTCCGTTTGCCATGGCTTACGCACCTTACTGGCTATTTTGCTTTCTGGATATGGATGCCATTTTTGGGTTTTAGCCCTTATATAACAACATTAGCAATTCAGGCATGTTTTCTTTACCAGGCTTTTTTGCACACAAAAGTTATTGGTAAACTGCACCCTGTTGTTGAATATATTTTCAATACGCCTTCACATCACAGGGTTCATCACAGCAGCAACCTGGAATACCTGGATAAAAACCATAGTGGCGTTTTGATAATTTGGGACAGGCTGTTTGGCACTTACGCCGAAGAAAAAACAACGCCTGTTTACGGACTTACTACAAAACTGGAATCAAATAACCCGGTGGTAATTGTTTTTCACGAATGGAAAGACATACTGCAAAAAGCAAAGAAAGCCGGGTCTTTAAAAAATGCCATTAACTATTTTATTAAATCTCCCGGCTGGAGCCATGATGGCAGCACCCAAACAGTAAGCCAGTTGAGGAAGGAAGTGAAGCAACCTAAAAAGGGTTGTAAAGCCGCAAACAACTGCGCCGCCTGCGGACGTTGTAAACTGGTTGCTCTTAAAATGGCTAATGTTTAAAATGTTTTCAGATTTTTAATCATGAAAAAAAACAATTGCAGTTGTAAGGGATAACTCCGGTTTCAATTTTTCATTGTAAATTGAATTTTGACAATGAAAAAATATTTTACCCTGGCTTTATTAGCAGGCAACTTCTTTACTGCAGCATTTGCACAGCAAAAAGATTCAGCACTTATTAATGCATTGCTAAAAAATATTGCCGCAACGCAGGTTGCAACAGATGGTGAGTTTTATGTAGGCGCCTTTCCTTCTTACCGTGAATGTGGCGGTGCACCGCATAACTACCAGCCCGATAATAATATTTTTTTTACTGCAGCGGGCATTTTTTCACTGCGTAATATGCTGCCTTTTTTGCAGGGAGAAAACAAACACATTGCAGCGGCTGTCATTGATAAATCGCAAAGGGTTTTTCCTTTTTACAGTGACAAAGAGGGAAATCCATTTTATACTTTCTGGCCAACCGGCAGGCCAATAATGCCTCATACTTTTTACTTTAAACACCTAACAAGTGTTTTTGGGCAGGGCGCCGATGCTGATGATGCCGTAATGAGTTTAATGGCGCTGGATGCAAATGACAGCACATCGCTGGTTCTTAAAAAAAGAATGATTGAAGTAAGCAATCGCAGCCGCAGAAAAATTACCAGCACTTACCGCAAATACAAGTCAATACCTGCTTACAGCACTTATCTTGGTTACAATATGCTGCCCGATTTTGATTTTGGAGTGCATTGTAACCTGCTCTATTTTATGCTCGACAGGAAACTGCCGCTTGTGAAGCAGGACAGCGCCACCATTGAGCTGCTTGCACAAATGCTGCAGGACAGGAAGTACATAAAAGCGCCGGTTTATATTTCGCCATACTATGTTAAGCGTTCGGTGTTGATGTACCATATTGCAAGGCTGATGGGCAGTTTTAAAATTCCGCAACTGGAAGCTTATAAACTGCAACTTATTGCTGATATTAAAAAAGAGTTAGACAAAACAAATGGAGTGATGGATAAAACTATACTCAGTACTTCTTTATTGCGGCTTGGTGAACATCCGCCGCCAATTAATATTGGGGATATTGATTCTTTTGAAAAAAGCAACCAGGGTAAATTTATTTTTTTCCAGGCAAGAGCAGCATTTCCATATCCCACACCTTTTAAGCAAATTTTTTTACACTGGTCATATCTCTGTTATT
>JANNAM010000245.1:0-2002 GCA_031384415.1 Bacteroidota bacterium | reverse complement strand
TTTCCAATTCCGGATCTGAAATTATGAATATCATTTTCTGGATTATTTGTTGGCAGCAGCGTATCAAGTATTGCAAACCTGTCCTGCAAATATGCACAGCATTCAAGCATCAGTTGTTGCAAAGCCGAAAAATCATTTGGTGCTAATAAACATGCATCTGGTATTACCATCAACTGTGCCGGCAGAAGTTTACTTATATTTAAACAATTGCTAAGTGAATTAAAAGCAACTGCATCATTTAAGCTACCTGCACTTATTATGTAACAATCGCCACCACCATTGTTATAAAAAAGATTAACAGCATCACACAAATATTTGTTGCCAGGCTGGTTGCCATATACAGATGTGAATTCCAAAAAAGATTTGACCAGGCATGATTTAAGTTTTAAATCATCGCCATTTATAGCAGTTGTTTTTTCTGTGTATCCAATAAAAACGGCAACCGAAGTTGGTTCCTGCATCACCGAAGGTGGAAACTGGGTTATTTCATTTATGAAAACACCCGGGGCAACATACTTTGCCATAAAAAAGTTTACGGTAAGTTACAGTAACTTTAATAAAAAGTTTAAAGGCAATAAAATGGAGAACGAAATAACGAGGCTTACCCAATATTCTCATGGCGCAGGCTGCGGCTGCAAGATTGCTCCGCAGGTGCTGGAAGAAATTTTAAAGAGCAATACCCTTTTCCCCGATAATAAAAAACTATTGGTTGGCAACAGCAGTAAAGATGATGCCGCTGTGTATGATTTGGAAAATGGCACCGCATTAATTTCTACCACCGATTTTTTTATGCCCATTGTGGATGATGCTTTTGATTTTGGAAGAATTGCAAGCGCCAATGCCATCAGCGATGTGTATGCAATGGGTGGCAAACCCCTGCTGGCGGTTGCCATTCTTGGCTGGCCGGTTGAAAAACTTTCTGCGTCGCTGGCGCAAAAAGTGCTGGAAGGAAGCCGTGCAATTTGCAATGAAGCTGGTATTCCTTTGGCCGGCGGCCACTCGATTGATTCAACCGAACCAATTTTTGGACTGGCTGTAAGCGGCCTTGTTGATATTAAGCATCTGAAAAAAAACAACACAGCCAAAGAAGGCGATGTTATTTTTTTAACCAAACCATTGGGTGTTGGTATTTTATCTACCGCACAAAAAAGAGGATTACTTGAAGAAGAACATTTAAAGCTGATGATTGAACAAATGACAACACTCAATAAGATTGGTGAGGCATTGGGAAAAATAAACGGTGTTACCGCCATGACAGATGTAACAGGATTTGGCTTGATGGGTCATTTAATTGAAATGGCAGAAGGAAGCGGCTTATCCGCAACAATTAAATATGCTGCATTACCGGTTATTGATGGTGCAAGGGAATATTTGCAGCAACGCATTGTGCCCGACGCAACATATAGAAACTGGAACAGTTACAGTGCTAAGGTAAAATTTGAGAAAGGCGTTAATGTGATGGAAGCATTTAATTTATTGCCCGACCCACAAACCAACGGAGGCTTATTGATAGCAGTAAAAGAAGATGCCGTGAAAGATGTAAAAGTACTGTTACATGAAAAAGGCTTTCAGTATTTTACAGAACCTATAGGAATGTTTATTGCCACAACAGAAAAAACTATTCTGGTAAAATTATAATAACGAGTCAATCTTTTCTGCCAGCTTTTTGTCTTTTTCGGTTACAATATCCCCGGCATCATGAGTATTTAACCAGATCTCTACCCGGTTCCACACATTTGTCCATAAAGGGTGATGATTCATTTTTTCAGCTTCCATGGCAACCCTTATCATAAAAGCGAAGGCCTCAGAAAAATTTTTAAATTCAAATTTTTTATAGAGGGCATTGTTTTTTTCTTCCCACATTGAGCTTATAATTTAGTAATTGAATATTTGATATTAGAATATAAGGTGCTGCTTATGTTTAATTTTTTCATTCGTCATTTCATTAACCAATTGCACACCGGGTAACGATTTAATGGATTGCATTAATGATTTCAATTCT
>JANNAM010000037.1:0-30774 GCA_031384415.1 Bacteroidota bacterium | reverse complement strand
ATAAGCCATGGCAATACAACTTGCTATTAATCCGATTTGCCCCATAAGCACCCAGGGCCTTTTACGCCCCATAGGCAACCAGGTATAGCGATCCATGAGGGGTGCTACTATAAATTTAAAACTCCAGGGCAACCCACAAGCAACGGCAAAGCCTGCTATTTCGCCGGGTGTTTTGCCATTCATGGCCATCCAGGCAGGTATGCCATAGAATAACATGCCTTCCGGCACACCTTGAGCAAAATACAAGGCAATAAAATTAAAATACCTTAAAAAACTATTTTCGGAAAGCGCTGGAATTGGGCTGCTTTGTTTTAGTGTAATGCTGATGGCAGCTTTCATGTGTGTAAGGTTTTAGAAGAGCAGATATGCTGTTGCAGTTTTAATCTTAATGGTTTTAAGAAAGTCCTCAAAGCTTGCAACAACCTTTGAGGACTTTAATCAATCAGTTTGTTTTTATTTAGAACTTAAATCGGCACGCATAAAAAGTAGTTCACTCCATGACTCATTGGCGTATTCCCTTAATGTATCAAGGTAATCTTCCCACGAGCCTACGCCATGTATGGCTTCATAAGTTTCTCTAAAAGGTTTGCGAAAATTTGGTGCTCTTTCCTTAAGACCTTGCTTATACCTGGTTACTATTGTATACTGAGCCGGCCCCGATGAACTGGCTGCATAAACAGCAACTGTAGAGCCCTCGGCCTGCCAAACAGCTTTCATTTTTTTAAGTAAGTTGTATATTTTAGTGCCGCCGCCAATTTTGGGATAAATGTGATTGATATTTATTTTATCCGAAAAATCGCCCAACGCTACTGTACTTAAAGAATCCTGGTAAACAGAATAGCCGGTTGATTGCCTGTCGGTTAAGTAGATAGCTACATTCTTATTCCAGTCTAATTTATGCTCTGCACCTAAATCACCTCTTACATCTTCTGCCTCCCAGCTTGTTGGTCCTTCGGTAATATGAAAGCCGCCTGCATCTGGTCCGGATTGAATGGCGAACACACGCCAAAAAGCAGTACCGGTATGGTACTTTTGGGCATGAGCAGCAATGGCTTTTTCAAATTCCAACACTTTGTCTACTTTGGGAAATACCCGATGGGTTGAAATTAAATTTTTGGTTTGGCTTATGCCTGCAAAAGGGATAAGCATGCAAAGAAGGAAAAATAGCTTTGTCTTAAAACGGAGTTTGTTGTTCATTTTAAATTGGTTTATTGGTTATAGAAAAGAGTTTATTTTTTTAATAGTTAATAAAAAAGGAAAAGCTTTGGGCGGCTACAGGTGATGGTGTAAAATTCTGCTAATCAGCAGCTTTTAGTGAGTACAAATCAACCATTCTGCTGTACATTCTTTCCAAATAACCGGACAAAATGTGCAGCAACAGGATAAATTCATCATTTTACAAGATGCGGTTCAGTTTCTTTTGAAACCATGCATAAAAAAAGAGTGTTCAGTTTATCTTTATAAGCAAATGCAAAAACTCTTTAACCCTTTAAAAGCAATACTTGTTTTTACAATGCTGTGCCGGGCAATGGTGGCAACTGCACAAAACACACCCGGGTACGAGTCCATATCTACAGCCCAGGGTTTATCGCAGGGGATGGTGTTTGATATGTTGCAGGATAATGAAGGCTTTATTTGGGTGGCTACCAAAAACGGATTGAACCGCTACGATGGTTACAGTTTTAAAGTTTTTACCAATGACCCCTACAATGCACACTCCCTGAGCAGCAATACCGTTGTAAAACTTTTTGAAGATTCAAAAGGCCGGATATGGGTTGGTACAGAAAATGCCGGATTAAATATTTATGATAAGCAAAGTGGAAAATTTTACCGCATTGCTCACAGTAATTCTAATCCGGCCAGCCTTTCGGGTAATGGTATAAGATCAATATTGGAAATGCCCGATGGCCGGATACTGGTAGCCACAGATGTTGCAGGATTAAATATTATTGAACCCGGTAAGGATTTTTTTGTAAAAGATGCAGCTCCTGTTATTACCGGGCTTAGCTTACCCAATGATGCCCAGGTTTACGGTATGGGAAAAGATACAAACGGGATTGTTTGGATTGGTGGTATGGATGGAACTGTATATCGGTTTGATCCGTTGAAGAATAATTTTATAAAACTGAACAATGGAATACTGCTTAATGATGGTTACCTGAACCGGGATAGCAGTAAACTAATTAACAGCAATCTATATCTCTCAGACGGAAAAGATATTTTTCCATTATTCAACAGCAGTAAAACGCCTGCAGGCAATATTATTTTTAAACCAAAAGAACAACTTTGGGAAAACCACCACAGGGAAGAGTATTTTTATAGTGTATATAGATACGAGCCGGGCAAAGCAGTAAACTGGAACGAGCCATTACCTGTAACCAAAACAAGATTATGTTATCCGTTTATTATAGACCGGGCCGGGGTACTTTGGTCTGGCTCTGTTGGATATGGGCTTCGAAAATACAATTCTGCAGGCAACAGGTTTAAAACATTTACTCCCAATCCCGGCGCCAGTGTAAAGTGGATCGTGCCAGTTAATGCAGATGATATTTTTTTAGGAGATTTTGCCTATGGGTGGATCAGGTTAATTAATGATTCGCTAAGAAAAAATGCATTCGGCAGCATTCCCGGTCTTACGCAGGTAGATAATTTTATCATATCCAAATCGGGTGATTACTGGATAAAGAGTGACAACAAAGGGTATATTAAATACAATCCTGCCTCGGGCAAACTGATATCGTATCCACAGATAAACGATGACAAAAGTATTGGTGGAAAACAGCCAATGCTTGAAGACAGTAAAGGAAATATCTGGCTTGCAGGACTTGGAGGGAAATTTACCCGTATCAATACTGCTACAGGCAATATAGACAGCTTTACCATTAACAATATGGCTGCTAAACCAATACCACCCAAATCAATCTGTACTGCATTATATGAAGATAAACAGGGAGTATGCTGGATTGGCACTGCCGAAGGTTTTGTAAAAGTCATTTTCAGTAACAGTCAAAAATCATCGCCCCAAATAAAATGGTTTTACAATAACAGCAGCAATCGCAATTCCCTTAACTACAATCATGTTTCCTGTTTTTTAGATGACCCATCTGCCCCCAATAAATATTTATGGATTGCAACGAAAGGCGGCGGCCTGAACAGGCTGGATAAAACCACTGGCGATTTTTTTCATCTTACAACAAAAGATGGCTTACCAGATGAAGTAGTGTATGGTATATTACCGGATGATGCAGGCAATATCTGGGGCAGCACCAACAAAGGTATTTTTTGTCTTACCAATACAAAAAATAATAGCGGTAACAATTGGTCTTTTCACAATTTTACCAAAGCAAATGGTTTGCAGGATGATGAATTTAATACCGGCTCCTACGCTAAATTACCAAATGGAAACCTTGCATTTGGCGGAGTTAACGGACTCAATATTTTTGATCCCGAAGAAATATTGGTGCCGGGTTTTATGCCCAATGTTTTCATTACCGATATCCTCATCAATAACCAATCTATTGCACCGGGTGATAATACAGCCGTGATGCGAAATACCATTGAGCAATCAAAAGAAATTACGCTTACACATTTGCAGGATATTCTTACGCTTGAATTTTCATCGCTTGATCTTACTGCCTCTGCTCAAAATAAATACCGTTATCAATTGGTTGGTGTTGATAAAGATTGGGTAGAAAGCGGCACCCGGCGTACTGCCACTTATTTGCATCTGCCTTCGGGTAAATATATTTTTAAAGTGCAGGGCAGCAACAGCCAGGGCATCTGGAGCGATAAAATTGCCGAACTGCAGATAACTGTATTGCCGCCATGGTGGCTTAGTTGGTGGGCTTATCTTATTTATATTTTACTGCTGGCTTTGGGCATAAGGGCTTATTTTAAATTTACCGTAAACAGGGCCAAATTAAAATCGCAATTAAATTTTGAACAACTGGAAGCCAAAAGGGTAAAGGAACTGGATACGGTAAAAACACAGCTCTATACCAATATCACCCATGAATTCCGTACTCCACTTACAGTTATACTCGGCATGGCCCAGCAGGTAATTAATAAACCCGAAGAGCATTTTAACAACGGCATGGATATGATTGTGCGTAACGGGCAAAGCCTGCTTAACCTGGTAAATGAAATGCTTGATTTATCAAAACTGGAAACCGGAAAAATGCAACTGCAGCTGGTTAATGGCGATGTAATTAATTTTCTGAGATACATTGTAGAGTCTTTTCATTCGCTTGCCGAAAGCCAGAAAAAGCAATTGCATTTTTTAGCCGGAATGGATGCTTTGTATATATCCTACGATCCCGAAAAGGTAAGACAGATTGTTGCCAACTTATTATCCAATGCATTGAAGTTTACACCCGAAAAAGGAAATATCTACATCAGTGTGACCGAAAATATTTTGCAGGATAATGAGCATACAACTTCATTAATAATCAAAGTAAAAGATACCGGCATTGGTATTCCCGAAAACCAGTTGCTGCATATTTTCGACAGGTTTTATCAGCTTGACAACAGCCATACCAGAAAAACTGAAGGCACTGGCATTGGGCTTGCACTTACCAAAGAACTGGTAAAATTAATGGAGGGGGAAATTACCGTTAAAAGCCCGCCAACAGGTGCTACCAAGGGAACTGAATTTACTGTATTGCTGCCTTTAAAAAAAGTACCTGCATCTGATAATATCATTGCTGCAGGTATTAAAAATATACTGCCACAAAAAATAAATATTTCGGGGGTAAACAATTTTGAAATTGCTGAAGAAAAACAATTTAAAGAAAGGCCATTGATATTATTGGTAGAGGATAATGCCGATGTGGTTGCCTATACCGCAAGCTGCCTGCCCGATTACCGCCTTGCCGTTGGCCAGGATGGAAGAGAAGGTCTTGAAATTGCATCCGAAATAATTCCGGACCTGATCATAACCGATGTGATGATGCCTTTTGTGGATGGATTTGAGTTGTGCAGGCAGTTGCGCCATGATGAGCACACCAGCCATATTCCTATCATCATGCTTACCGCCAAAGCAGATATAGAAAGTAAAATGGAAGGCCTGGAAACAGGTGCAGATGCATATTTGGAAAAACCATTTAACAGGGAAGAGTTACTGATAAGGATAAAAAAACTGCTGGAGCTGCGGCAAAACCTGCAGCAGTATTATCTTAAAAAAGCCGGACTAAATAATAGTACAGCACCTGTAGCAATAAAAGCAGCTGATGAAATAACCGATCGTAAAATTGAAGATGCCTTTGTAAAAAAAGTAAGAGAGGCCATTGAAACAAATCTTACAGATGCAGACTTTACGGTTGAGCAATTATGCAAACTGGTATTTATGAGCCACTCTCAGCTTCATCGCAAATTAGATGCACTAACCGGCTGTTCGCCCAATAAATTTATCCGCATCATCCGTTTAAACAAAGCCAAAGAACTATTGAAACATCCTGCAAACAGTATTGCATCTATCGCATTAGATTGCGGCTACAACGATCCCGGATATTTTGCAAGAATTTTTAAACAGGAAAACGGGGTAACACCACAGGAGTGGAGGGGAAATAATTGAGGGGATGCTTTATTGCTTTTTCATATACTAATGCTGGTCTTCCGGGCTTCTGTGTAACAGTGTTTTACATTCTCCCACCTAAAATCAATTATCATAGATTTACACCCTCAATTATCCCTGTTTTCCCCTATCTTTGCGCCTCACAAAAAAAAATTAAATAATGAAATCAATTACAATCGAAGGACAACTGAGGACCGAAAGCGGAAAAAAAGCCACCCGCCATCTTCGCTCTCAGGGACAAGTGCCAGGTGTAATTTACGGTGGTGCTCAGGAGGTTAATTTCTCTGCCCCTGCCAGTGCATTTAAATCGCTGGTGTACACATCTGAATTTAACCTTGCAGAAGTTACTGTAGCTGGCAAAACCTACCGCTGCATATTAAAAGACCTGCAGTTTAACAAAGTAAGCGACCTGCTTAATCATGTTGACCTGCTTGAGCTTGTGGATGACAAAAAAGTGATTGCAACTTTGCCATTAAAGTTTACTGGCGTGCCAAAAGGAGTAAAAGACGGTGGTAAGCTTGTTACTAAAATGAAATCACTGAAGGTGAAAACCTATCCAAAATACCTGAAAGAACATATTGATGTGGATATTAACAGCCTTGAACTGAACGGAAATATCAGGGTAGAAGATGTGAAGGCAGATAACATGGAGATACTGAATTCTCCCCGTATCCCTGTTGCGTCTGTAACAATGACCCGCCAGTTAAAACAGGAAGAAGCAACAACTGCTACTGCTGCCCCTGCGGCCGCTGCTGCTGCACCAGCCGCTGCTGCCAAAGCACCTGCTGCAAAAAAATAAGTAAAAAGACTATTATAATATTCAATGCCTTTCCATTTCAGGGAAGGCATTTTTTATTTTTCAGGTATAAACTTTACATACCTTTGCCCACTTAAATTATAAGACATGGGAATGGACAGAAATACAGTTATTGGATTTGTGCTGATTGGGGTTTTAATGATTGGTATGTTTTTTTTCAACAGCCGCAGCCAGCAGGCTTATGAAAAAGAACAAATGGAAAAGCAGAAAAAGGTTGCAGATTCGCTGGCAAAAATAAAACCAAAGACAGATACTCTTACAGCAAGGCTGGATTCCATTAAAGTTGATTCACTAAAAAAAGTTCAAAAAATTGCCTCTTCTTTTAAACAAAGCCAGGATTCAACAGAACGCACAGATACCCTGCAAAATGAATTGCTTAAAATAAGTTTCAGCAGCAAAGGCGGCCAGCCAAAAACTGTTGAACTAAAAGCATTTAAAACTTTTGATGGAAAGCCCTTGTTGCTTTCAAATGGCGGCTTTAATAAAATTTCATACAACATCATTGCAGACGGACACACTGTACAAACAATGGATCAGCAATTTGAAAAAGACACCCTTTTAGTTAACGCAGACGGCAGTAAGTCCATTATATTTTCAATAAAAGATTCTGCCGGAAAAAAGCTCATTTCGCACAGTTATACACTTAAGCCAAATGATTATATGGTAGATTTTGGTATTACACTGGATGGCGCTGATAAGTTACTTTCGCAACATACCTTGAACCTGCTTTGGCAAACAGAAGCGCCAAAGGTAGAAAAGGATTTAACTTACGAAAGGCAACAAACTCATATTGGTTATGTAAAGAACGGCGATTTTGATTTCGAATACCTTGGTTCTGGCGACGATAAAAAATTTACAAAACCAACAGACTGGCTGTGTTTAAAACAACAGTTCTTCATTTCGGCACTGGCTGCTAAAAACAAATTTCAATCAGCAACATTTGCTTGGACCTTACCTGCAGATTCTTTGCATATTGTGGCCAGGGGAACAGCCAATTGCAGTATTGATTTGCAGCCTGGAGCCCAAAATGCTGCTATTCCATTGCAATTGTATTATGGGCCAAGTGATTATAATGTGCTGAAAAAATATGACAACCAGATGCAAAACATTGTTCCTTATGGCAATGGTATTTTTGCTTTTGTAAAATATATTAACCGCCATTTTTTATTACCTATTTGGGATTTTATCCGAAAATATGTTGCAAGTTATGGAATGGTAATTCTTTTGCTTACCCTTTTTATCAGGCTTATTACTTCTCCAATTCTATATAAAAGTTATTTAAGCGGCGCCAAGATGAAGGCGCTGAAACCGGAGATAGACGCCTTAAAAGCCAAATACGGCGATGATAAGCAGGCATTCAGCATGGAGCAAATGAAACTATGGAAAACAGCGGGTGTGAGTCCGTTGGGCGGTTGTTTACCTGCATTGCTGCAGATTCCTATATTTATGTCGCTCTATTATTTCTTTCAGTCGAATATTTCTTTGCGGGGGCAAAGTTTTTTGTGGGCAAAAGATCTGGCAGCTTACGATTCTATTGCAACATTGCCTTTTAGCATTCCTTTTTATGGCGACCATGTAAGTTTGTTTACACTTACAGCCACACTCACCAGTTTACTGATTTCAATTTACAGCATGAGCAGCATGCAGGATAATACCAATCCTGTTATGAAATACATGCCTTATATTTTCCCTGTTTTGTTATTGGGGGTTTTCAACAGCTTACCGGCTGCATTAACATGGTATTATACTATTTCCAATACCATTACATTAATTCTGCAGATCATTATACAGAAGTATGTAATTAACCATGATAAGATAAGGGCGCAGATAGATGAGAATAAAAAGAAACCGGTAAAACAAAGCAAACTGCAGGAACGGATGCAGGCCATGCAGGAGAGCAATAAGAAATTGCAGGAGTTACGCAATAAACCTAACAAAAAATAAAGGAAATGTTAAATAGAGAGGCCTGCAACTGATTGATTAGTTGCAGGCCTTTGTATTATGATCAGCCCTTCATAATTGGCACGTTATTTTATTATCTTTAGTGAAACATTTTATTAATGAAAAGGATTTACATAATTAGTACGTTGATTTTGTCTTTGGCAGCAAACAGTTTGTTGGCCCAAAAGAAAATGTTTGACGGTACTATTTCTTATGATATTGTAATTGAAGCATCCGGAAAAGATCCGCAGTTGTCAAATGCTGCCAGTGCAACAACTACTATTTACCTAAAAGGAAACCAGACCCGTACCGATATGGTGAATTCATTAGGTAACGAATCCACAATTCATGATGCTAAAACAGGAAGTGCGGTTATTTTAAAAGAATACAGTGGTCAGAAACTAATGATTACATTAACAAAAGAAAACTGGGCAGAAAAGAATAAAGCTTACAATGATATTGTGTTTGAAAATACAGCTGAAACTAAAGTGGTTGCTGGTTACGCCTGTAAAAAAGCAGTGGCTAATTTAAACGGTAAACCTTTTAGCGTTTATTATGCAGTTGATTTGGCTGTTGCCAACAATGCATATAATGCCCTGTTTAAAAACCTTCCCGGTATAGCAATGGAATATGAATTAGAAAGCGGAAAAAATAAATTTAAATATCAGGTTTCCAAAATAAGTTTTGATGCTGTACAAGGATCAAAATTTGATGCTCCTAAATCGGGTTATCGTGTGATGACTTATGAGGAAAATAAGCAAATAAAGAAAGGTGAGTAATAAAAAACCCTTTCAAAAGAAAGGGATATATTTTAATGAGATTTTATAACGAGTTTCATACCCGTATATCCCTGGCGGATTTCAGGAATCAACACCTTTTGTTTGTAAGGAATAATATAAACAGTATTTCCTTTTTGGAAAGTAACTAATGTATTACTAACTGATTGATTTGAAAATTGCCGTGAACTCAGTAAACTTCCTGTGTACCTGAGACCAGACTTGAGGTTAAATGGAATAGAAGTTTTTAGATTTTGAGTACTAATATTGAGCATAACCTTATTTTTGCTCTTTTTGCCGATGCCTCTGTCGGCCAAAGCACTGAAAGTAATGCTTAGCAGCATACTCACTACCAGTATTTTTTTGGTCATTTTTAGCATTAGGACTAATTTATGTTACAAATATATTAAAAATTATCCGGTATTCCATCACCACTCATCAAAGGTTTCTACATTTCTTTAACGTTTATCTGTAAAAAAAGTTACTAAAACTTGTCAGTTTCTTTAAAACTTCCTAATTTACAATAACCTATTAACGAATGAGCAAAAATCCTTATCGTCAGGACCGGGAAGAATTAAGAGAACTATTACAGCAATTTGAAAACCTCAAAGCCGGTAAAAGCAACTCCTTTATTGAAGAAGATTCTTTTGAACGCATCATTGATCATTTTGATGAAAAAGATCAGTTTTCGCAGGCATTAGAAGCTGCAGAATATGGTATACAGCAATATCCATATTCAAATTCGCTACTACTCAAAAAAGCAGATTTGTTGATTTCTTTGCGACGTTACAAAGATGCATTGGCAGTGTTGGAGCATGCAGAACTAATGGACGGTGGAGATACTTTACTGTATATTTTAAAAACAGAAGCTTTTCTTGCACTTGACCAGCCTCAAAAGGCAGCCAGTTTGCTGGAAGCAGCGCTCAATAATTTTGAAGGGGATGAAAAAATTGATTTACTCTTTGAACTGGCTGATGTGTATGATGACCACGAAGATTTTCAAAAAGTGTTTGACTGCCTTAAAATTATTTTGGTTATTGAACCAAATAATGAAGAGGCTTTGTATAAAATTTGTTTCTGGACAGATTATACAGGCCGAAATGAAGAAGGCATCAGGTTACACCAGAAGATAATTGAAGATTTTCCATTTAATGAACTGGCCTGGTTTAACCTTGCGGCAGCCTACCAGGGCATCAGGCTTTATGAAAAAGCAATTGATGCATATCAGTATGCAGTAGCGATTGATGAAAAATTTGATTATGCATGGCGCAATATGGGTGATGCCTACATTCGCCTTCGTAAATATAAAGATGCTATTGAAGTATTGGAAAAAGTGCTGGAACTGTCCAGGCCCGAAGATGTAATTTATGAAGCAATTGGCCATTGCTATGATAAAATGGCAAACTATGCCCAGGCAAGGTTTAATTACCGCAAGGCAAGTCATTTAAGGCAGGATGACAGCCAACTACATTATAAAATTGCCTGCACTTACATGAATGAAGGTGCATGGGAAAGTGCAATAAAAAATCTTGAAGTTGCCATCCGAATCCACAAGTTGCAGCCGGAGTATAATCTGGCAATGGGACAATGTTTTATGGAACTTGATAAATTAGAAGATGCAATCGGGTATTTTGGAAATGTAGTGCGGATAAGACCAAGGAATGTTAATGGCTGGACGGAATTACTGAATTGTTTGTTTAAGGGCGAGTTTTTTGATGAAACGCTGGAGTATGCAGGATATGCCTTTGAACAAACTGACAGGAAACCAATTTTTCTTTTTTATAAAAGTGCTGCATTATATTCATTGGGTAAATCAAAAGAAGGCCTGCTGCAGTTGCAGGAAGCAATGGCATTGAACCCAAAACTTGTTAAGAAATTTATTGCACTTGATCCCTCAATTCTCCAGAATCAGCAGGTAGTTGATATTATTGCAAAGTTCAAACGCAATAAATCTTTTTAATAATTAGCCTACATAACCGGTAGAGTATATTTTCCCATTTGACAGGCAGGTTTTGGTTTTCAGTGTTTATATTTGCGTTAAATAAACCCACAGCATGAATTTTAATCTTTCTCAAATTCCCGAACGCAATAAAAAGCCCAGGGATCATGGTATTACAATGGTGATGGACAAGGGCCTGAGTGTGGAAGAAGCAAAAAACTTTATGAGTGTTGCCGGGCCGCATGTAGATGTTGTAAAGCTTGGGTTCGGAACATCATTCGTTACACCTAATTTAAAAGATAAATTAGAGGTGTACCGCAGTTATAATATGCCTGTTTATTTTGGCGGCACTTTGTTCGAAGCATTTTTAATCCGCAACCAGTTTGAAGATTATATAAATGTATGTAAGGAGTTTGGCGTGAGTTATATGGAAGTCAGCGACGGGTCAATAGAAATTCCCCATGCAGAAAAATGCGGTTATATCGAAAAATTGTGTAAGCATGGCGTTGTGCTTAGTGAAGTGGGGAGCAAGGATGCAGCACATATTATTCCTCCCTACAAGTGGATAGAGCTGATGAGGGCAGAATTAAATGCAGGCTCTACTTATGTAATTGCCGAAGCAAGGGAAGCCGGCAACGTAGGTATCTACCGTGGTACTGGTGAGGTAAGAGAAGGACTGGTGCAGGAAATACTTACACAAATTCCTGAAGAAAAAATTATCTGGGAAGCACCGCAAAAAGCCCAGCAATTATACTTTTTAGAACTGATTGGCTGCAATGTAAATCTTGGCAATATTGCTCCATCAGAAGTGATACCCTTAGAAGCAATGCGTATTGGCCTGCGTGGCGATACCTTCCATCTTTATCTTAATAAAGAAACCGTTTAATGTTTTTATATGGCTTGATAGGGTATCCGCTCAGTCATTCTTTTTCAAAAGAATTCTTTAGAAATAAATTCGAAAAAGAAGGGTTAACTGAATATGCTTATCAATTGTTTCCGATAGAAACTATCGAAGCCATTACATCAATTCTTGCATTGCCGAATATAAAAGGCCTGAATGTAACCATCCCTTATAAGCAGGATGTATTAAAATATCTTTATGATTCCTCACTTCTGCCTGCCGGATTAAATGCCTGTAATTGTATAAAGATAATTGAAGGAAAAACATATGGCTACAATACAGACGTACCTGGATTTGAACAAACCATTATTCCTTATTTACAATCTTATCATAATAAAGCATTAATACTTGGAAATGGGGGAGCCACAGAAGCAGTTAAATATGTTTTTGCAAAAAAAAATATCGCTTACAAAGTAGTAAGCCGCAAACTTCACAATGGTTCTGACTTAACTTATGATGATTTAGATGAAGCAGTTTTGTCAGAACATTTAATTATTGTAAACACCACTCCATTGGGAATGTATCCAAATGTGGATAGTTGCCCCGCAATTCCTTACGGTTTTATCGGGCAAAATCATTTTCTTTTTGACTTAACTTATAACCCTGAAAAAACGCTCTTTCTTAGGAAAGGAGAAGAGAGAGGGGCTACTATAAAAAATGGGGCCGGGATGCTGATGATACAAGCAGAAGAAAGCTGGAAAATCTGGACTACTCAATAATATTATACGCTAAAATATTTTTTAGTTTGGCAGGAATTGGTACAACTTTTTTTTCGGTATAATCATAACAAACCATTTCTGTTTTTGCATTGCCCAGCCATAAAGTTTCGTTGTTTCTTTTTGCATACAACTGGTAATACAATTCAAAACCCACCCGGCTTATTTCGCCTGCACACAATTTTATTTCCATTATATCACCATAAAAAGATTCATTCTTAAATTCAATTGCAAGCCCGCTCATTATGAGGCCGGTTCCTTCAATATCAAGTTCGGTGAAGCCATATTTATGAAGCCATTTCATTCTTACTTCATGAATGATGGAAACAAATGCATCGTTGCCAACATGGTTGCCGTAATTGATATCACAGATACGTATAGGGATGCTGAAAGATGCAATTATTTTTTCGGGAATTTCTAATTTTATCCTTGGCATTTTTTTCAATTTAATTGTTGCTGTTTAAAAATGCAATCAATTTTTCGATGGCTTTTTTCCGATGACTGAATGTATTTTTTTCTTCCATTTCCATTTCAGCAAAAGTTTTACTGCTTCCTGTCGGGATAAAGACCGGATCGTAGCCAAAGCCATTGCTGCCGCTTGGGTTTTGTGTAATGCTCCCTTCGCAAATGCCTTCAAATAAATATTCTTTGCCATCCAGGATTAGTGATATAACAGTTCTGAACCGGGCATTCCTGTTAGCTTCACTTAGTAAATTTTGCAGCAGCTTTTCAATATTTTTATCAAAGGCCCTGTCATCGCCTGCATATCTTGCGCTCTTAACACCGGGTTCACCATTCAATGCTTCCACTTCCAGCCCTGTATCCTCACTAAAGCAATTTTTTTTGGTTAGGTTAAAAATTGTTTTTGACTTTTCAGAAGCGTTTGCTTCCAGTGTATCATGTGGTTCTGGGATGTCAATTAAAATACCTGCTTCTTTTATAGTCATTATCTGAAAACTGTTTCTTAATACAGCTCTTATCTCTTCCACTTTGTTCTGGTTATTGGTAGCAAAAATTAATGTTATCATTTCGTTTCAATATTAAAAACCTGTTTCAGACAGTTCCACAATTTCATCTTTTCCTCTTTGTTAATTTCTAATTTTTCCAGGCCTGGCGCCGAAAGATAAACCTGTTTATTATATTGCTGTATCTGGTAATGTGGAAACTGTATTGGAAGATTCAGTACAGATGGTTCTGTGCCGAATAAAAATATTTTTTCGGCTTTTAATTGTTCCGAAATATCAGTGTATGTCACTTCTGTTTTTTTATTAAGATTCAGTAAAGCAACATCACTCATCGTAAGTTTGCACGCTGCTAAAATGCCGATTAAAAAATTCAGTAATTGCTCAGGTAAATAAATTGCATCAATGTTATTTACAACTAAAACAATTTTTTGCAGATTGTTTCCAAGAAAAGATAATGATGCTGATGATTCAGGAACTGAAATACTTTGTTCAGTATTTAAGTCAACAAGCGAATCCTTATATAAATCCTGTAAAACAATAGCAGGCAGTTGAATATTGTCTAAACTCATTGGGCGGTAATTTGCTCTGTACTTTTTTTCGTTTCTTTGCTACAAAATTAATCATTATGGTTGCAGCAGCTGGTTTTAATATTATAAAAGCAGAACATAGTAAACTCAAAGACATTAACCTGGAAAATATTCCTTTTGGAAAATATTTTACCGACCACATGCTTGAAGCAGATTATGAAGAGGGCGAGTGGAAAAATGTGGAAATAAAACCTTACCAGCCCCTCCTGCTCTCTCCTTCGCTGGCCACTTTGCACTATGGGCAGGCAATTTTTGAAGGAATAAAAGCATATAAAAATCCTGAGGGCAAAGCATTTATTTTTCGGCCCTACGATAATTTTAAACGCTTTAATATATCTGCAGAAAGAATGCAGATGCCACAGGTGCCCGAAGAAATTTTTATGGAAGGAATGCGTCAATTGATTGAGTTGGATAAAAGCTGGATACCTCAGCAGGAAGACCATTCATTATATATCCGGCCCTTTATGTTCAGCAGCGATGAAATGATTGGTGTTAGGCCCAGCGATAATTACAAGTTCATGATTTTATTAAGCCCAACCGGGCCATATTACAACGCTCCCATGCGAATTTATGTTGAGGAAAAATATGTACGTGCTGTCCCGGGGGGTGTTGGTTATGCAAAAGCCGCAGGTAATTATGGTGGTGCAATGTATGCAACAGCGCAGGCAAAACTAAAAGGGTATGACCAGGTTTTATGGACAGATGCCTATGAGCATAAGTATGTGCAGGAATGCGGCACGATGAATGTTTTCTTCATTATTGGCAATACGGCAATTACACCTGATTTAAATGAAGGAACAATCCTTGCCGGCGTAACAAGGGACAGCACCATGGTATTGCTAAAAGAAATGGGTTTTACTGTTGAAGAAAGGGGGTTAAGCATTGATGATGTCATTGATGCACATAAAGCCGGGATTTTGTACGAGGTTTTTGGTACCGGCACGGCAGCAACCATCAGCCTGATAAAAGAATTGCGCTATAAAGATTACGAAATGAAGTTTGATACCGACCAGTGGAAAACAGCACCGGAACTTAAGCGCCGCCTTAATGCAATCCGCTACGGACTTGAGCCTGATACTCATGGGTGGATGTATAAGTTGTAAGTTATTCAATAAATGTGTTCAATAATCACCCCTTTTGAGGGCTATTTTTTTATGAATGTTGATAAAAACCTCTTTTTTTCTTTATTAATTTTTCGTTTTACGGTGATAATACCTACCTTTGCCGTCCTAAAAATAAAAGGTCAATAATGCCTACAATACAACAGTTAGTTAGAAAAGGAAGACAAATCATTACTGCCAAAAGCAAGTCAAGGGCTTTGGATGCCTGCCCACAGCGCCGTGGTGTATGTACAAGGGTATATACAACAACGCCAAAGAAACCAAACTCAGCTTTGCGTAAAGTGGCTAAGGTTCGCCTGACTAATAAAATTGAAGTTATTGCCTACATCCCCGGAGAAGGCCATAACCTGCAGGAACACTCCATCGTTTTGATACGTGGTGGCAGGGTAAAAGATTTACCAGGTGTACGTTATCATATTGTTCGTGGAAGCCTTGATACTGCCGGTGTTAAAGACCGCAAGAAAAGCCGTAGTAAATATGGTACCAAGAAAGAAAAAGCAAAAAAATAACCCTTCGGTAAGTACAGGGTGACAAGATTGCCCGGAGTGAGTAAAACTAATTAATAAGAAAATTATAAAAGTTATTCCAACATGAGGAAGACACAACCAAAAAAGATCCCCTTAGCACCAGACCCAAAGTTTAACGACAAACTGGTTACACGTTTTGTGAATAACCTTATGTGGGAAGGCAAAAAAAGTGGTGCTTATAATATTTTTTATGATGCCCTTGATAAGGTAGCTAAAACAACTGGTGAAAGCGGTTACGAGGTTTGGAAAAAGGCATTGGCTAATATTACTCCAGGTGTGGAAGTTCGCAGCCGCCGTATTGGTGGAGCTACTTTCCAGATTCCTGCTGAGGTTCGTGCCGACCGTAAAGTTTCTTTAAGCATCAAATGGATGGTTCGCTACAGCCGTGAAAGAAACGGACGCAGCATGGCAGATAAACTGGCCAATGAAATAGTTGCAGCAAGCAAAGGTGAAGGTGCCGCTTTCAAAAAGAAAGAAGATACTCACCGCATGGCTGAAGCCAACAAGGCTTTTGCCCATTTCAGAATCTAATCGTATTTAGTAAAATAGCTTTAAAAGCCGGGGAGCAATTCCTGGCTTTTTTAATTCCTGGCCCTCAGAATCGAAGAAAATGAGTCTGCAGGTTGTTAAAAATTGCTGGATTCAGCAAAAACCAAACCAATCCGCAAAAAATGTGGAAATCCAATCTTCAATTCCAAATTTTATTCCCTACCTTTGCCGTCCTTTAATTTCGGGTTAGTGGCACTCGTTGTTTCTGTACCAGAATTTAACAGGGATCTTCTGCACTTTTAAACGTCTTATTTACAATATGTCTGCAACAAAATCTACCGCTGCTAAGCGTATCAATTTCGGAAAAGTTGAACATTTAGCAGAGACTCCCGATTTATTGGGAATCCAGATCCAGTCTTTTAAAGATTTTTTCCAGTTGGAAACCACTCCCGACAAGCGGAATGTGGAAGGATTGTTCCGTGTATTCAAGGAAAATTTTCCTATCACTGATACCCGTAACATTTTCGTCCTGGAATTTCTGGATTACTTCGTTGACCCCCCACGCTACACTATTGAAGAATGTATCGAAAGGGGATTGACTTATGCTGTTCCGTTAAAAGCAAAGCTAAGGCTTAGCTGTAATGATGAAGAGCATGTGGATTTTCAAACCATTGTTCAGGATGTGTTCCTGGGTAATATACCTTACATGACGCCACGTGGTACATTTGTTATCAACGGGGCAGAACGAGTTGTGGTAAGCCAGTTGCACCGTTCACCCGGTGTATTCTTCGGGCAATCTGTGCATCCCAATGGTACAAAAATTTATTCTGCCAGGGTTATTCCATTCAAAGGCGCCTGGATGGAATTTGCTACCGATATCAACAATGTGATGTATGCTTACATTGACCGTAAGAAAAAATTCCCGGTAACAACTTTATTACGTTCCATAGGTTTTGAAACTGATAAAGATATCCTGGAATTGTTTGGAATGGCTGATGAAGTGAAAGCAGATAAAAAAACACTGGAAAAATACATTGGCAAACGCCTTGCTGCCCGTGTGTTGAGAACCTGGGTAGAAGACTTTGTGGATGAAGACACCGGCGAAGTTGTTTCTATTGAAAGAAATGAAATTGTGCTGGAAAGAGATTCTGTTTTAGACGAGGCAAATGTTGCCCTCATCATCGAAATGGAAGCGAAGAGTGTGTTTATTCAGAAAGAAGAAGTGAGCGGTGATTATGCTATTATATATAACACCTTAAATAAAGATACCAGCAACAGCGAACTGGAAGCGGTACAGCATATCTACAAACAATTACGTGGTGCCGATGCCCCGGATAATGAAACTGCCCGTGGTATCATTGATAAATTATTCTTCAGCGACAAGCGCTATGATTTAGGCGAAGTAGGCCGTTATAAAATAAACCGCCGCCTTGGTTTAAATTATCCTATCACTAAAAAAGTATTGACCAAAGAAGATATCATCGTTATTATAAAAACATTGGTGCTGTTAACCAACGGCAAAAGTGAAGTGGATGATATTGACCATTTGAGCAATCGTCGTGTTCGTACAGTAGGCGAGCAGTTGTATGCACAGTTCGGTGTTGGTTTGGCCCGTATGGCCCGTACCATCCGTGAAAGAATGAACGTTCGTGACAACGAGGTGTTCACGCCAGTTGATCTTATCAACGCCAGAACATTATCTTCTGTTATCAATTCATTCTTTGGTACATCACAGCTATCTCAATTCTTAGATCAGACAAATCCTTTAAGTGAGATAACACACAAGCGTCGTATCTCCGCACTCGGGCCCGGTGGTTTAAGTCGTGAAAGAGCAGGCTTCGAGGTTCGTGACGTACACTATAGCCATTATGGCCGTTTGTGTACCATCGAAACTCCGGAAGGACCAAACATTGGTTTGATATCAACCTTGTGTGTTCATGCCAAGATAAATGAAATGGGCTTTATTGAAACGCCTTATCATAAAGTGGAGAATGGAAAAGTGGATATGAAAAAAATCACTTTCCTGAGTGCTGAAGAAGAAGACACGGCAAAAATTGCACAGGTAAATACTGATATTGATGCAAAAGGAAATTTTGCAGACGATAAATTAAAAAGCCGCCAGACAGGTGATTTCCCGATATTGGACAAACATGAAGTGGAATACATGGACGTTGCCCCTAACCAGATTGTTGGTTTGAGTGCTTCACTAATTCCATTCTTAGAACATGATGATGCCAACCGTGCCCTAATGGGTTCTAACATGCAACGCCAGGCTGTACCATTGATCAAACCTGAAGTGCCCATTGTTGGTACCGGACTTGAGGCGAAAGCTGCCCGTGATGCAAGAATCCAGATTCATGCAGATGGTGATGGTGTGGTAGAGTTTGTGGATGCAAACGAAATTCACGTTCGTTATAAAAGAAATGAAATTCAGCAACTGGTAAGTTTTGAAGATGATCTGAAAATATACAGGCTTACAAAATTCGTTCGTACCAACCAGGAAACATGTATCAACCTGCGCCCTGCTGTTGTTAAAGGACAAAAAGTAAGCGAAGGCGATTTCTTAACTGAAGGTTATGCAACCAAAGGTGGTGAAATTGCTTTAGGAAGAAATATGAAAGTGGCTTTCATGCCATGGAAGGGTTACAACTTTGAAGATGCGATTGTAATAAGTGAGAAAGTAGTAAAAGAAGATTTGTTTACTTCTATCCATATTTCTGAATTTGAAATTGAAGTACGTGATACCAAATTGGGTGAAGAAGAACTGACGCCGGATATTCCAAACGTAAGTGAAGAAGCAACCAAAGACCTTGATCAGAATGGTATCATCCGTATTGGCGCTCATATTAAAGAAGGCGATATCATCATTGGTAAAATAACCCCTAAAGGTGAAAGCGACCCTACACCCGAAGAGAAGTTATTGCGTGCCATTTTTGGTGATAAAGCAGGTGATGCAAAAGATGCATCGCTGAAAGCGCCAAGCGGAACCGAAGGCGTGGTAATTGATAAGAAACTTTTCCAGCGTGCCAAAAAAGATAAGAATGCGAAAGTGAGAGAAAAGGCTCAATTAGAGAAGATTGAAAAAACGCATGAGAAGAATGAAACAGATTTGATGGAGTTGCTGGTTAACAAACTGCATACTTTATTGAAAGATAAAACCAGTGCAGGTGTTAGCAACAATTTTGGCGAAGTGCTGATTGGCAAAGGAGCAAAATTCAACAGCAAAAACCTGGCAGGTTTAGATTTTCAAAATGTGAACCCATTGGGTTGGAGCGGCGATGCAAAGACTGATAACCTAATCAATATTTTATTGCACAATTATAATATCCGCTACAACGAAGAGTTGGGCAGGTATAAGAGGGAAAAATTCAACATCAGCATTGGTGATGAGTTACCAGCAGGTGTATTAAAACTAGCAAAGGTTTACATGGCCGTTAAGCGTAAACTGAAAGTGGGTGATAAGATGGCGGGCCGTCATGGTAATAAAGGTATTGTGGCCAAGATTGTTCGTGCAGAAGATATGCCTTTCCTCGAAGACGGAACACCAGTTGATATCGTACTGAATCCATTGGGTGTACCAAGTCGTATGAACCTGGGACAGATCTATGAAACGGTACTGGGCTGGGCCGGCGAAAAATTAGGTGTTCGTTTTGCAACCCCAATTTTTGACGGAGCCACAGTGCAGGAAATTGCAGATCATATTGACAGCGCAGGCTTACCCAAATTTGGCCATACATATTTATATGATGGTGAAACAGGTGACCGCTTCGATCAGAAAGCAACCGTTGGCATTATTTACATGATTAAGCTTCACCACATGGTGGATGATAAAATGCATGCCCGTTCAATTGGACCATACAGTCTTATTACGCAGCAACCTTTGGGTGGTAAAGCCCAGTTTGGTGGTCAGCGTTTTGGTGAGATGGAAGTATGGGCACTGGAAGCTTATGGTGCATCCAACATTTTGCAGGAATTGTTAACACTTAAATCTGATGATATCATCGGAAGGGCTAAAACATACGAAGCAATTGTGAAAGGTGATAATATTCCAAGAGCTGGCATTCCTGAATCATTCAACGTATTGGTGCATGAGTTGAGGGGATTGGGATTGGATTTGAAGTTTGAGTAATCAGAAGAAATCATAAAACAGAAATTCTAAATTCTAAAACGGGAGCTTTTAAAGTGAAGTTTTAGAATTTAGAATTTAGAATTTTTTAAATTTATTATCTACAAATATGGCATTCAAAAAAGAAAACCGTCCAAGGCCAACCTTTTCGCAAATAACAATTGGTTTGGCTTCCCCGGACAGTATTTTAGAAAAAAGCTATGGTGAAGTTTTAAAGCCTGAAACTATTAACTACCGTACTTACAAACCAGAACGTGACGGTTTGTTTTGCGAAAGAATTTTTGGGCCGGTAAAAGATTACGAATGTGCCTGCGGCAAATACAAACGTATCCGTTACAAGGGTATCGTTTGCGACCGTTGTGGTGTGGAAGTAACAGAAAAGAAAGTGCGTCGTGAAAGAATGGGGCACATCAAATTAGTTGTGCCTGTTGTTCATATCTGGTACTTTAAATCTTTGCCCAACAAGATTGGTTATTTACTTGGCATGAGTTCTAAGAAATTAGAAACCATTGTTTACTACGAACGTTTTGTTGTGATACAAACTGGTATCCGTGCAGACAAAGGCCAGAATTATGGTGACCTTTTAACAGAAGAAGAATATTTAGACATATTGGATACATTGCCGAAAGACAACCAGATGCTGTCTGACGAAGATCCAAATAAGTTCATCGCTAAAATGGGTGCCGAAGCGGTGCATGATATGTTGCAGCGTTTGGATCTTGACCAACTGAGTTTTGATTTGCGTAATGCAGCAGCTAACGAAACATCACAGCAACGTAAAGCAGATGCTTTAAAGCGTTTGTCTGTGGTTGAATCATTCCGTGATGCCAATACAAGGATCAACAATCGCCCCGAGTGGATGGTAATGCAATACATTCCTGTTATTCCGCCAGAATTACGTCCATTGGTTCCTTTGGATGGTGGCCGTTTTGCATCTTCTGATTTAAATGACTTGTATCGTCGTGTTATTATCCGTAATAACCGTTTAAAAAGATTATTGGAAATTAAAGCGCCTGAAGTAATCCTTCGTAATGAAAAAAGGATGCTGCAGGAAGCAATAGATTCATTGTTTGATAACAGCCGTAAATCAAATGCCGTTAAAGCAGAAGGTGGACGTGCATTGAAATCTTTATCAGATGTACTGAAAGGTAAGCAAGGACGTTTCCGTCAGAACTTGTTGGGTAAACGTGTTGACTATTCTGGCCGTTCGGTTATTGTGGTTGGTCCTGAATTGAAAATGCATGAGTGTGGTTTACCAAAAGATATGGCTGCAGAATTGTTCAAACCATTTATCATCCGTAAGCTTATTGAAAGAGGTATTGTAAAAACAGTTAAGAGTGCAAGGAAGCTGGTAGATAAAAAAGAAGCAATCATCTGGGATATCTTAGAAAATATTTTGAAAGGTCACCCGGTAATGCTGAACAGGGCTCCAACGCTTCACCGTTTGTCAATCCAGGCTTTTCAGCCAAAACTGATTGAAGGAAAAGCGATACAGTTGCACCCCTTGGTAACTACAGCCTTCAATGCCGATTTTGATGGTGACCAGATGGCTGTGCATGTGCCGTTGAGCAATGCTGCTGTTTTGGAAGCCCAGTTGCTGATGCTTTCTTCTCACAACATTTTAAACCCACAGAATGGTACACCAATCACCCTTCCTTCGCAGGACATGGTGTTAGGATTGTATTATATCACCAAGGGTAAAAAATCTACAGCAGAAGAAAAAGTAAAAGGCGAAGGAAAAACATTTTACTCTGCCGATGAAGTTATCATTGCTTACAACGAAAAGCAGGTTGACTTACATGCCAACATAAAAGTAAAAGCAGATGTTCGCAATGAAGATGGTTCATTAACACGTAAATTAATTGATACTACAGTAGGCCGTGTAATTTTTAACCAGCATGTTCCAAAAACAGTTGGATTCATCAATGCACTGCTGACTAAGAAATCGCTGAGAGAAATAATCGGCGATATTATTAAGTGGACAAGTGTTCCTATCACTGCAAAATTCCTGGATGATATTAAAACACTTGGATACCGCATGGCATTTAAAGGTGGTTTGTCATTTAACATTAATGACCTTATCATTCCTGCAGTAAAACAGGATATGATTGACAATGCACAGGGCGAAGTGGGTGAAGTGTGGGAGAATTACAATAATGGTCTTATCACAAATAATGAAAGATACAATGCCATCATTGACATCTGGAGCCGTGTGGATACCAAGATCACTGAAACATTAATTCGTGAACTGGCAGCAGATAAACAAGGGTTCAACTCTGTTTACATGATGCTTGATTCAGGTGCAAGAGGTTCTAAACAACAGATCAAGCAGCTTGCAGGATTAAGAGGTTTGATGGCCAAGCCACGTAAATCAGGTTCTTCTGGAAGTGAGATCATTGAAAACCCCATTCTTTCCAACTTTAAAGACGGATTGAGTGTACTGGAATATTTTATCAGTACGCATGGTGCCCGTAAAGGCCTTGCCGATACGGCTTTGAAAACTGCAGATGCCGGTTACTTAACACGCCGTTTGGTGGATGTAAGCCAGGACGTGGTTATTAATGAAGAAGATTGCGGCACATTACGTGGTATTGCAATTTCTGCATTGAAAGATAATGAAGATGTAATTGAACCATTGAGCGACAGGATTGAAGGACGTACTTCACTGCATGATGTATTTAACCCATTGAATGATGAATTGCTGATAACTGGTGGCGAAGAGATAAGTGCAGAGATGGCAAAGAAAATTGACGACACCGGAATTGAAACTGTTGAAATCCGTTCGGTACTTACCTGCGAAAGCAAACGTGGTGTATGCGTACGCTGCTATGGTAAAAACCTGGCAAGCGGCATGCTGGCACAGCGTGGCGATGCAGTAGGAATCATTGCGGCACAATCAATTGGTGAACCGGGTACACAGTTAACACTCCGTACCTTCCACGTGGGTGGTGTGGCTGGTTCTGCTTCGGTAGAAAATACCATGCCTGCTAAATTTGACGGCACCATACAATTTGACGGCCTGCGTACTGTAAGCACAGAAGATAATGAAGGCAAAAAAGTAAACGTTGTAATTGGCCGTACCGGCGAGGTTAGGATAATGGATGTAAAGAACGACCGTTTGCTGATTACCAACAACGTTCCTTATGGCGCCACATTAAATGTAAAAGACGGTCAAAAAGTAAGCAAAGGAGATGTTATCTGCACATGGGATCCGTTTAACAATGTAATTGTTGCCGAAATTCATGGTAATATCAAATTTGAAAGTTTGATTGAAGGCATTACTTACCGTGATGAAGCTGATGAACAAACAGGTCACCGTGAAAAAGTGGTTATTGAAACAAAAGATAAAACCAAACTGGCATCTATCATTGTTGAAGGAAAAGATAAAAAATCTTATAACCTTCCGGTAGGTTCTCATATTGTGGTGGAAGAAGGCGATGATGTAAGAAGCGGCCAGGTGCTGGTGAAAATACCAAGGATACTAAGCAAGCTGAAAGATATCACGGGTGGTTTGCCACGTGTTACCGAATTGTTTGAAGCCAGAAACCCAAGCAATCCAGCGGTTGTTTGCGAAATTGATGGTGTGGTTGCGTTTGGTGCTATCAAGCGTGGTAACAGGGAGATCATCGTAGAAGCTAAAGATGGTGTGGTGAAGAAATACCTGGTTCCATTGAGCCGCCAGATTCTGGTTCAGGATGGTGACTTTGTAAAAGCCGGTGCTGCTTTAAGTGACGGACAAACAGCTCCTGCCGATATCCTGGCAATTAAAGGACCTTTCGCTGTTCAGGAATACGTGGTAAATGAAATTCAGGAAGTGTACCGCTTACAGGGTGTGAAGATCAATGACAAGCATGTGGAAGTTATCGTAAGGCAGATGATGCGTAAAGTAACCATCGAAGATGCCGGCGATACTAAATTCCTTGAAGGAGATACAGAAGACAGGTTTGATTTTAATACAGAGAACGATTATACTTACGATAAGAAAGTAGTGGTTGAAGCAGGTGAAAGTACAAAACTGAAAGCCGGCCAGATTGTTACCTTACGTGATGTAAGAGAAGAAAACTCTGTGTTAAGAAGGGCTGATAAAAAGCTGGTAGAATACAGGGATGCAAAACCTGCCACCTCTTCACCGCTACTGCTGGGTATTACCAAAGCATCGCTTGGTACACATAGCTGGATATCTGCCGCATCTTTCCAGGAAACAACCAAGGTGCTTTCTTCTGCTGCCATACAGGGCAAGACAGATGAAATGCTTGGTCTGAAAGAAAACGTTATCACCGGGCATCATATTCCTGCAGGAACAGGTTTGAGGGAGTTTGAGAATATGATCGTAGGAAGCAAGGAAGAATATGAATTGCTGATGACAACGAAAGAGGCGATGAACTTTGATGAGGAAGAGTAAGACACGAATTTTTCGGATTACACTAATTACACGAATTTGAATACAGGAGTAAGATTAATTTCTTGCTCCTTTTTTATGAGTAAGAAGAATAGCTTAGAAACGTTTGTATTACCTGAGGTTCATCCCAGAGACCTATAGGCAAATTTCCCACAATAAAAAACCGCCGGCATCTTCATACCAGCGGTTATGTTCTTATCAAAACCTGATAGCTATCGGGTCAATATTAAATTACTGTACCCTTAAAAGTCAATACTTTGGGGTCTTCATTCTGGATAGTTACGGTTACCGATTTTGCAAACACACCTTTTGTGGCAGCATTGTAAGTAGCAGTAATTGTTGCTGTCTTGCCAGGCTGTATGGGTTCTTTAGGATAATTGGCCACAGTGCAGCCGCAAGATGCCTGTGCATTGATAACGATAGCAGGTAAATCGCCAGTGTTGGTAAATTCAAATTCGATGGTAACAGGTTTGTTGAAAGTAATTTCTCCCAGGTCAACAGCTTCTGCTTTCCACTTAATGGGCGAAGCATTGTTTGCAAGCTGGTAAGCTGCATTTGTTTTTTCAATGGTTGTGAACGACATTGCAGCAGCGCCCAGCATTACAAGGGCAATTAGTTTTACTGATTTCATAATTTTAATTTTTTTTTGATGAAGAATAGCGTTGGTTAATTAACAGGGTAAAAGTAGCCACTGAAAAAAAGAAGCGATGTTAACGAATGCTCAACAGTTGTTAACGGCTGCCCAATATTTGTTAATGAATGATTAACAAGAACAGCCTGCGGCTTTTTTAGCCTAAAATTGCAATTACTAATGAGAATAAATAAACTCAATATTGCCATACTGCTGGGCCTTGTTGTAATTACCGGCATTCTGGTGCTGCAGTTTTTTCTGCTGCGTCAGGCAGTGCAGTATGAAGAGAAAAAATTTGCACAAAAAGCACATGTTGCTTTGCTGGAGGTGGCCGGTAAGTTAAACACTGACAACAAAACGACGTTGCCGCAGGCAAACCCTGTTGAAAGGGTAAAAGATGATTATTACGTGGTGAATGTGAACAGCAAATTTGAAACTGCTTCGCTGGATTTTTACCTGAAAAACGAATTTGACAAGTTTGACCTTATTACCGATTTTGAATATGGCATTTATGATTGCCACACCGAGAAAATGGAATATGGCAATTATGTTTCGGTAACAAATGCACAGCATCCAAAGAAGCTCAATTTTGCGCCCACTAAAAAAAATTTGGTGTATTATTTTGCCGTTCATTTTCCGCAAAAGAGCAAGTACATCTATAAGTCGCTGAAGGTTTGGATTGTTTTTTCTTTTGTGATGCTGATTGTGCTGATATTGTACTGCTACTCTGCCTTTACTATTTTGCAGCAAAAAAAATACTCCGAACTGCAGAAGGATTTCATCAACAATATGACGCATGAGTTTAAGACGCCCATTTCTTCCATATTAATCTCCTCACAGTTTTTATCTAAGCAGGAACCTATACTGGCGGATGAGAAATTAAAAAAATATACAGAGCTGATTATTCTGCAAACTACCAAGCTGAATAATCATGTAGAAAAAATACTGAATCTTGCAAAAACAGAAAACAGTTCCTTAAGCATACAAAAAACTACAGTGGATACTGTTGCCATCATTCATTCGGTGATTGAAAATATCAGGCTGAAACATCCTGATATAAAAGTAACTGTTGATGCACCCGTTGAATGTTTTATCAGAGCTGATGAATTTCATTTTAGTAACCTGGTGTATAATTTAATAGACAACTCTGTTAAGTATGCTGCCGCTTCGCCTGAAATAACAATAGCCATAAAAAGAGTACATAAAAACATTCAGCTAAAGTTTAGTGATAACGGGATTGGTATTGCTGCAAAACACCTTGCGAATGTTTTTGAAAAATTTTACCGCATTCCCAATCAGAATAGCAATGAAGTAAAGGGATTTGGCCTGGGCCTGTTTTATGTAAACCGTATTTGCAAGGAACATAAATGGGACATCTCGATACAAAGCAAAGAAAATACCGGAACAGAAGTTTTAATTTTAATGCCTGCCAATGAATAAAAAGTATAAAATACTGTATGTGGAAGATGATGAAACACTGGCTTTTCTTACAAAAGATAACCTGGAGCTGAACCATTTTGATGTAACACATTTTGCAAGTGGTGATGGAGTGATGGATGATTTTGTTGCACAGGCCTATGATATTTGTGTGCTTGATATAATGATACCAAAAAAAGATGGCTTCGAACTGGCGACAGCTATCCGGAAGATAAACAGCGAAATCCCCATCATTTTTCTTTCGGCAAAAACTTTAAAAGAAGACAGGATAAAAGGATTGAAGCTGGGAGCCGATGATTACCTGGTAAAGCCATTCAGCATTGAAGAACTGGTGCTGAAGATTGATGTGTTTTTGCAAAGAAGCAAAAAGAATTTTACGGGCAAGCAGTATTACAAAGCTGGCAGGTTTACATTTGACACACTTAATTACGAACTGCTGCTGGGAGAAGAAAAAACAGTGCTTACCCAAAGAGAGGCCGACTTATTAAAACTGTTTATAGAAAACCCTGGCAGGGTTTTAAAAAGAGAAGAAATACTAAAATCACTCTGGGGCGATGATGATTATTTTATGGGCCGAAGTTTAGATGTATTTATTTCCCGCCTGCGGAAAATTTTATCCAAAGACAAAGATATTGTAATAGAAAACCTGCACAGCATTGGTTTTAAATACTCCGAAAGAAGCAGTTAATTCGTTTGCTTCTTCCTTTCGTCAAGAAAAGATAACCCTTGCTGTAATCGGTTTTACATTCAGGAATTTGTACTTTTATTTTGACAAATGCACAATGCTATATTTTTTCTGAAGTACAAACTCCATCACCTGGTTTTCTGGATGTTAATCTTTGGCCTCTGGTATTTTTTCCGTTACCAGGATTTCCCCAACGGGCAAAAGGCTTTCCTGGTTACCTTTATTAAAGTTGCCGACCTGGCACTGATGGTTTATTTTACCAACTATTTTTTAATTCCAAGGCTGCTTTACAAAAAAAAATATTTTTGGTTTGGGCTGGCCTTTGTATCAATGATTCTGATAAGCAGTGCGGTAAAAATGAATTTACTTGGCCGCCTTTTAGATAATCCTTTATTATTAAACATAAGCGGCAATTTAAAAGAAAGGGTTTACGACAATGTACTTCCTCATTTCTTTTTGGTAACTGCAGGTGCTGCCTTTAAACTGGTAACTGATTACACCAAAATGCAGCAGCGCATGGTTGAAATGGCAAAGGAAAAAGCCGAAGCGGAACTTAGTTTTTTAAAATCGCAGATAAACCCTCATTTTCTTTTTAATTCACTCAACACAGTTTATTTCATGATTGATAAAAATAATAATGAGGCAAGAGGGGCATTGCATAAATTTTCTGACATGCTGCGGTATCAGTTGTATGAAATGAACGGCGACAGAATTGCCGTAGAGAAGGAAATCAGTTACCTGCAGGATTATGTTGATTTGCAAAAGCTCCGTACTGATGATAAATATACTGTAACCTTTAATTGTAATAAAGCAGTGGCAGGATTTTTAATTGAACCCTTGCTGCTGATACCATTTGTTGAAAATGCTTTTAAACATATTTCACACCATACCGGTAATATTAATTTTGTAAAGGTTGATTTGAACTTTGGCAACAATCAATTTCATTTTGAGGTTGAAAATTCAAAAGAAAACAAAGCCCGGACAAATGCAGAGCAGGGTGGCATTGGGCTTGTAAATGTGCAACGAAGGCTTGCATTGCTATATCCCGGAAAACACCAACTGGAGATAAACGATGAAACTGATAAATACCGGGTAGATTTGAAAATTAATATTGAATAATGAAACTTAATTGCCTGATAATAGATGATGAACCTTTGGCAAGAAAAGGCCTGAAAGAATATATAGCTGATGTAGATTTTCTGAATCTTATTGGTGAATATGAAAACCCTATGAAGGCAACTTCTTTAATAAGCAGTGGCGAAGTGCAATTGCTTTTTCTGGATATACAAATGCCTAAAATAACCGGGCTTGAGTTTTTTAAAACACTGCAGCAGCCACCACCGGTAATTTTTACAACTGCCTATCCACAATATGCCCTGGATGGCTTTGAAGTAAATGCACTCGATTACCTGGTGAAGCCCGTTTCTTTTGAACGACTTTTAAAGGCTGCAATGAAAGCAAAGGAATTTTACGAAGTGCGGCAAAAAAACCAGGCCGAAATAACTATTGACACAGCAACACCGGATTATTTTTTTATAAAGGCTGATAATAAGCTGGTGAAAATATTTTATGAAGAAGTATTGTTTGCCGAAGCTTTGCAAAATTATGTGTCCATTCAAACCAACAGCAATAAATACATCACTTACCTTACTTTTAAATCTGTTGAAGATTATTTGCCTGCTGATAAATTCATTAAAACACACAAATCTTTTATTGTGGCTGCAGCAAAAGTGGACAGTATTGAGGGTAATGATATTGGTATCGGGCAGCATCATATTCCCATCAGCCGCAACCTTAAGGATGAAGTAATGGAGAAATTATTGAATGGCAAATTTTTAAAGCGCTGAATCCCATTTTGCTACGTTAACCCTTTCCTAAATCTTTACCGCAAAGTATTGCCAAATCTTTGTTTGTAAGTAACTTGCCGTCAAATTTAATAAGGGATGAAAAATGTATCGGTTGCTTTGAACGTGTTGCTGCTTGGGGCAGTTGGTTATTTATATTATTATAATTTTTCGGGAAAAAGTTCCGGCAAATCAGATTCAAAAAAGGGTTCAGACAATTATTCGAAAGACAGCGCCTGCAAACGGGCACATATTGCGTATGTTGACCTTGATTCGCTGAATGAGCATACAACCTATATAAAAATGAAAAGGCAGGAGCTGGAAGCGGAACAAAAAAGAATTGAAAATGACTGGCAAAGCGGCTATAAAAACCTGGAGGCTAAAAAAAATACATTCGTAAAAAATAATCCCTCACCAACTCCCGATCAGATAAACCAGATACAATCTTCGCTGATGCAGGAACAACAGCAAATAGATAATACGAAGCAAACCCTGAGTCAGAAACTGAGTGAAAAAAGCTATGCTTTTATGGACGATATTCAAAAAAGCCTGAAAGAATTTTTAACTGAATACAATAAAGAGAAAAAGTACATGTACATTCTCACTACTGGCACCGGTTTAGATTATCTTGTTTACAAAGACCCTGCATTAAATATCACCAGTGATGTAATAAAAGGCATGAATGCAAAAATGAAAGCAACGCCTCAATAATTACTGTCGTTTTTCAGTGCAAATTATTTATCTTGAATCCCGTTACTAAAAACGGGTTTTTTTATGACAGAACAAAACAACTCCTTTAAACCATCGCTTGGTTTATTTGATGCCACGATGATTGTTGCCGGAAGCATGATTGGCTCCGGTATTTTTATTGTTAGCGCTGATATAGCTCGGAATGTTGGCAGCGCCGGCTGGCTGATTGCCGTATGGCTCATCACCGGGTTTATGACGCTTACCGCAGCATTGAGTTATGGCGAACTGAGCGCCATGTTTCCAAAAGCCGGCGGGCAGTATGTTTATTTAAAAGAAGCTTTTAATCCGCTGGCAGGTTTTTTATACGGCTGGAGTTTTTTTGCAGTGATACAAACGGCCACCATTGCAGCAGTTGGTGTTGCATTCAGCAAATTTGCCGCATACCTTATTCCTGCAGTGAGTGAAAAAAATATTATTGCCGACCTTGGTTTTATAACCATATCTGCTGCCCAGTTGGTTTCTATTGTTTTAATTGTATTGCTTACTTATATCAATACTAAAGGAATACAGGGCGGAAAACTGATACAACGGGTTTTTACTTCTGCAAAATT
>JANNAM010000205.1:0-33567 GCA_031384415.1 Bacteroidota bacterium | reverse complement strand
AAATCAGAATACAATTGAGACAATAGACAAAACATTAAAGCTTCTTCATTCTCCCACAATCAATGATAGTGTTTCCAGGTCATTATACGAACTTAATGGAAAAGTCACAGGGTTTGCCATAATGATTTTTAATAAAAGGACATTATCGCAATTAAAAACGTCTGGTGGCTATAAATTAATTTCCAATAATGAGATTTCTGACAGCATGGTCGTAAGGGAGAACGATATTGAATGGAGCGAAAATCTTGCACAAAGACTTTATACCCTGTCTTTTGAAATAAGAACTAATTCTGCCAGTAAAATCTTTGATAATTATTTAGTGTATGAAGATATCAACCATGATGTATTAGAACAACAACATCTTATTCCACATACTGTATTCACTAATACTAAAATATTTCCATTGTTAACCACCAGTAAAGAGGATATCGCCGCTTACTCTAACAACCTGATTTCGTTACAATGGAATGTGAAAAATTATCATACCGAAATGAGCCGTTACCAACAAAGATGTAAAAACTTGATTGCTCTAATTGAAAAAGAATACCATTTGGATTAAACGCACGAACGCACAACATGCGTTTTGGGCATTATGGTGGCTGGACATTGTTAGCTTCGGCATTTTATTGTCTCGTCCTGAAAAAGGTTGACAACAAATTCCACCACATCGCCAAGCCGTGGCTGGAAGCAACTTTATAATTGCATGCTTCCCCCTTGTAGCTAATCCCCTTGCAGCTATTCTTAAAACTTCACATTTACACCCACCATAAAATTAAATGGTGCCATCGGGAAATAATAATTCTCTGTAGTTAACTGCTGGTTGTAATAATAACTGAAGCTGTAGCCGTTGGGTTCGTACTTTTTATCAAATACATTGTTCAGTTGCACAATTATGGTTGTTGCTCTAAATATCTTGTTTTCCAGCAAATAACTCAATCTAATATCCTGCAAATAATATTCATTCAGGCTCCGTGATTTTTTTGCAGTATTGTCTAAATATTGTTTGCCAACATATTTGCTAATGAAACTTATCTCACTGTTTTTTACAGGAATAAAATTGATGCTGCCACCTGCTGTTATACCCGGCGAAAAAGCAATATCGGTTGATTTATAAAAATTGGTTTGCTGCCCGCCATTGTCATAATCATCTAGGTACTCGGTAAAGTTTTTTATTTTGTTTTTGCTGAATGTTGCATTTGCATTTATGTTTATCCAGCTTGCAGGAATAAATTTTCCCTGCAGCTCCACACCAGCCCTGTAGCTGTTTGGAATATTTGTTCTTGTGTAAGCACCCACATCATTTATTTTACCGGTAAGCACCAACTGGTCTTTGTATTTCATGTAAAAGAAATTAATGCCGAAGGAGTAAAGTGCTTTATTCTTTTCAACGCCCAGTTCAAGGTCGTTCAGCAATTCTGCCTTGGGCTGCTGGTTACTGTTAGCTTCAAAATCGTCCCTGTTGGGTTCATGAGCAGCCAGGGCATAAGAGATATAAGCTGTCCATGATTTGTTGGTGTAAGTAACCCCGGTTTTAGGTGTAAAGAAACCATAACTCTTTTTTACTTTGAGAGAAGGGTTATCCCTGAAGCCATTGATGCTGTATGCAACATTCCTGAACTGCACATCAAAAAAGCTGAGCCAATTTTTACTCCATTGCTCTGTCCATTTTGTAAATAAAGAAACATCATTTTTAAAAGCAGTTAAATTGTACCAGTGATAATGGGCAGGCACAGCAGGTTTTACTTTTGCCCAAATTACTTCGCCATAATGTTTGCCGTCGTATTCATTCCATCCGCCGCCAATGATAAACTGCGAATTGTTTTTTTGCTGCTGAAGGGAAAAAATGCCGCCATAGAAATTGTTATCTAACCAAAGCCTTCTTATTAAATCTGTTTTTTTAATGTTGGTGGTTCCGTCCCAATAATCGGCCAGGCCATAGTTCGCTAATTTTTGGGCGGCTTTGTATTGCTCGTAATAGCCATTTCCTTTTGTAAGAAAAACGGCGGTGTTAAATTTCCAGTAGCTGTTGAATTTATGGTTGTAAAAAAGCTGATAGTGGGTTTGAGTATAATTATCTGTTTCGTTTGCATAAGGATTACCAGGCTGTGCAGTTCCTGCTGTGTTGTAAGTGCGGTTGCTGCTCAGTAAATATTCAGGCACACCATACCATGCCTGGTAAGTTTTTTCTTTGCCGCTGAATATATTCAGCCGCAAAGAATTTTTGCTGTCTGTAAAAGCTGCACTTGTATAAAATGATTTAAGGTCGCTTTTTGCCCTGTCAATATAACCGTTGCTGCTAATTTTGCTAAGCCTTGCATCTATTGTAAAATGTTTGCCAATAAGGCCACTGCCAAACTGGAAAGTATTCTTCCAGGTATTGAAAGAACCGCCGCTGTTGTTTATTTGGGCATAAAACTTTTTATTCAGTTCATTGGTACTTACATTAATGCTGGCCCCAAATGCGCCGGACCCGTTGGTTGAAGTTCCTACGCCTCTTTGTATTTGAATACTGTTTGCTGAGGATGAAAAATCGGGCAGGTCAACAAAAAAAGTACCCTGGCTTTCGGCATCATTGTAAGGAATGCCGTTGAGCGTAACATTAATTCTTGTGGCATCGGTGCCACGAATGCGGATGCCAGTGTAGCCAACTCCTGTGCCTGCATCGGAATTAACAACCACCGAAGGAGTTTGATTAAGCAGGAAAGGCAAATCCTGCCCCAGGTTATTTTTTTCAATTTCTTTTTTACTAATATTGGTTTTTGCAAAAGGTGCTTTGTCGGCAGCCCTTACGGCATTTATTTCTACCGGTTGCAACAGGGTGGTGTCGTTAAATTTCTTTTCTTTTTGTGCAAAGCATGCAGAACTGGCAACACAAAGTGCCGTTAAAAAAAACAATTTCATTTCAATAAAATTTAGCTGAAGATCCGGTAGAGGAACCGGTAATGTACATTCTCCCTTCGCAGGCATTATCCTGTGCAGGTTATACGGGTATAATCTCAGTCCAGCTATTGTGCCGAACACCCCGGAAATTCAGATGATGAATAAGAGCAATTGAAACACAAAGATATTGAATGAAACTAAAACAAGTTTTAATTTTTATTTATCGGGCATTGATACTTTTATTAAACATCGTTGCGTCGCACTCTTGTACAGTAAATTTTTATTGAACTTTACCAGCCTGACAGAGCACCGAAAAATATTTTTATGTTTCCTGTAACTTTTCTAACCCTTACTTCGTAGAACTAAAAAAAGTATAGCCATGAAACAATTATTTTTATCATTTATCACATTTCTTTCTTTTGCCGCCATAGCGCAGGAGAACACAGTAATTAACGATGCTAATGCCCAAAAAAGAACGTTAAGTGGCAGTTTTGCCGCCATTACCGTTTCCGACGGCATTGACCTTTACCTTAGCCAGGGTAATGAAGAATCAGTTGCCGTAAGCGCCTCTGATGAAAAGTACATGCCTCGTTTTAAAACTGAAGTGGAAAACGGTACCCTTAAAATTTATTACGACAGCAAGGGCATTAGCTGGACAATTGGCGATAAAAGAAAGCTGAAAGCCTATGTTTCATTTAAAACACTTGTAAAGTTGCATGCTTCCGGCGGTGCAGATGTAACAGTAAAAGGAAGCATGGATGTTGCCAGCTTAGAAATGAAATTTACCAGTGGTTCGGCATTTGGTGGTAAAGTAACCGCAAAAGAACTTACAATAGAGCAAAGCAGCGGTTCGGATATTAATATGTCGGGCAGTGCTGCCAAACTAAAAGTGGATGTAAGCAGCGGTGCATCCTTTAAAAGTTACGACCTTGCAGTTGATTACTGCGATGCCAAAGCCAGCAGCGGCGGCGATGTTAAAATCACCATTAATAAAGAATTAAATGCAAAGGCCAACAGTGGGGGCGGTATCAGGTACAAGGGTGCAGCTTTAATAAGAGATTTGAATGTTAACAGCGGAGGGTCAGTAAAAAAATCATAAACTTAAAAATTTTCTGTATGAAAAAATTACTGATGGGTTTATTTCTTGCAGCCATTGCATTAACAGCAACTGCCCAAAAAGAAATTGTAAACGATCCTGATGCAGAATTAAGAACTGTTAATGGCAGCTTTACTAAAATAAAAGTTTCTCATTCAATAGATTTATTTATTTCCCAGTCAGAAACTGAATCTGTTGCCGTAAGTGCAACAGAACAAAAATTCAGGGATGCCATTAAAACTGTTGTTGAAAATGGTACGCTAAAAATTTATTATGATGGCGACAAAGGCTGGAACAATTTCAGCAACAGGAAGACGAGGGCGTATGTGTCTTTTAAAACACTTGAATTATTGGATGCTTCAGGTGCCAGCGACATCCAGGTTTCCGGAACCATTACGGGCACATCACTGACATTGAACCTTTCAGGATCCAGCGATTTTAAAGGAGCTGTAAAAGTCAGCAATTTAAAATTGGATTTAAGTGGTGCTTCTGACGTAAGAATTGGAGGAACTGCCACGACTGTAAACATTGAGTCAAGCGGTGCAAGTGATATAAAAGGATACGGCCTGGCAGCAGAAATTTGCACAGCTAAAGCATCTGGTGCATCCGATATTGAAATCACTGTTAATAAAGAATTGAATGCACATGCCAGTGGGTCAAGTGAAATTTTTTATAAGGGTAATGCAGTGATAAAAGAAATGCACAGCAGCGGGTCGAGCAGTATTTCTAAAAAGAGCTAATGCTAAGTCATAAAATCCTGCTTAGAAGACTTTTTAGCAGGACTTTTTTTTGAAGACATAATTATGTGCCGGTCTGTAATGCCTGCAACAACATTTTTTATAAAAAATGTTGTCAAAACCCCTTTTTTCAATTAAAAAGTTTTATCTTTACAATCTGAAACCAGTTGTACTACCACAACATTTGCCCTGATCCAATTATCTTCAAGAAATTCCACTGTTAAATACTTTATCTCCTTTAAGCCATTTTACTATTTTGTAATTATTTGTTTTACACATATAATACCCTTAATCCAATATCTGCTAAAAGATCTGCTTACTTCCATCATTTCTGTGTGATTCCGTAAAAAATATACCTCACCTCTTAATTATTTTTTTTATGAGACCACATCAACACATTCGCTTGACAGTAATAAGCTTGCTGTTTAGCACCATCGGGTTTTCACAAAGCCCCGATCTTCCCAATCCGCCAGCAAATATTCAGACTTTGCCTGCAGGCTCACTGGTTATTGCTATGGATAATACCAACCAGGCCAATCCCGGAAAGTTTAATTTGAAAGCCTATGGGCTACTGGTTACTATTATGAATAATAACAAGCGCCTGCGCTGGGTAATAAGGGCCGGTAAAGCCAAAGACGCTGCTGATTTTTCAGTAACTGCTGAAAAGCTTTACCCACTTTTTGCTGCGGCATCTTTCAAGGATTTTAAAGCAGGTCCTTTTGTAATGTTTCCTACCGATACATTTGGACTGGCAAACATCATCAACACGTTTAATAATGGTCAAACTGCTGCCAACAGGGTAAATGTTTACCGTACTTCGGTTGCTGTAAGTGTTGATGTAAGATATGATTTAGCAGGTCACAAGCCTAAAGCTGCCATTTTAAATGATGGGGGTAATGCTTCCATTCACACAGGTTATATGGTTGCTGCATCAATACCAACAACCAATTATGTTACATTGCTTACTGCATCCAATCTTTCTGCAAGTTGTTACACTTTTGCATCAGAGCCGCACAATGCAAATGCACCGGATGCACTTATTGATTCAATCAGAAGATTTGTACAGCGTGATGGCGGAAATTTCTTAGCAGAATGTGCTGCAGTACGTCCTTATGAAAATAGTGTTAACGGGCATTTTCATTATTCAGGGGGCCTGGGAACCGGACTTGCTGATGCCAATGATAATATAGCTCCTGCCAGCACAGTTTATCCCAATCCCGATCTAAGTATATCGCAGTTTGAAGGCGTGGAAGATATTAATGTAGGGGGCAGTTTAAACAACTGGCGTATGGATGCTGCTGTACCAGGAAATCATAGAATTAATAACCAGTATAACCATGCAACTGGTGGAACTACAATAACACAGGATCCTATCGGTATTGCAACGGCTAAAATTGATGCTACAAAAAAAGGCGGATTGGTTACCTACCTCGGTGGTCACAAATACAGTACAACAGATGCAGTGGAAATTAACGGTGTAAGGGTTTATTTAAATGCGTATTTAACTCCGGCCCGTTATCCAAGCTGCCCTACTCCAGGATTACTGGCAGTCACTCTTGTATCTTTCAATGCCAAAAAAATCAATAACCAGCATGTTCAGCTTTACTGGACAACAGCTAATGAATTCAATTCAAAAGAATTTATCATTGAAAGGTCAGGTGACGGCATAAGCTTTAGTGAAATTGGTCGTGTAGCTTCTGCAGGAAACAGCAATACAGAAAAAAATTATACTACTAAAGATTTGGCTCCATTATCAGGCAAGAACTTTTATCGCCTTGCCGAGTTAGACAGAAGTGGCGTAATAACATACTCAAGTATTCTTGTAATAAATTTCAACGGGGGCAAGCCTGCTTTGGAAATTTATCCAAACCCTGCCCGTCAGTTCATTACAGTGAGTTTAACTGATTTACCAGCTTATAATAATTCAATAGCTGTGTATGACATTGCTGGCGAAACTGTCATCAGTAATGCACAGGTTTCAGGTAACAGTTTCAAGCTTAATGTTGATAAATTAAGTGCCGGAACTTATTTTATTAAAGTTACTTCGGCTGAAGGCACAATTGTTCAAAACAAATTTGTAGTACTTAAATAATTTTTTTTAGATAAGAAAACCAAGCAGAAAATTGCCACGCATTTTGCGTGGCTCTTTTATTTTCCAAACGCCCATATTAAAAATGCCGGCAATTGATTGCTCCAAGAAAAATAATCATGTTTACCATTTACATCTTCGCTATAAATTATATCACCAGGTTTGCAAACATTTTTATTTTTTATTAATTCGACTAAATCTTTGGTGTCATCCACCACATCAATAATACCATCTTTATCTCTGTCTGTATCTTCTTCTTTTGCACCAGCATAAAACCAGTATTGCAAATGCGGTTTCTTTTTACTCGACCGGATTTTATTAAGCATTATTCTGTTTTTTTCATCTGAATAATCAGCAGCATTGAGATCTTTATCCCGCCACCAAAAAGAGCCAGAGAAAATTCCCACTTTGTCAACTTTATCTGCATTGTTCCAGGCAATGTCAAAAGCAGATAAACCACCTAAAGAACATCCTGCCATTACAACTGATTTAAACTTTCTTACCACTGCTTTCTTTTTTGCAAAAGGGTATAATTCATCATCAATAAAAGCTGAATAGTAAGATGCTTTGTCTCCATTGTTTTTATAATCGGGATAATCTGCCACACCATATTCTTTCATTCGTTCACCGGCATGAATACCGACAATTAATAATGGCCGAATTAATTTCTTGCTGTATAAACTGTCAACGATTTCTTTTACTCTCAATTTTTCCAAATCCTGTCCGTCATTCAGCAGCAATAAATTCATTTCGCTTTTATCATCAGGCATTGGTGTGCTGATAATGGTGAGCTTAACATGGCGTTGCAGATGCCGGCTATAAATTTCATCATTCTGTTGTTTTATTTTCTTTTTACATCCAACAGGGAAAACCAGCAGGAAGAAAACAGAAAAAATGCAAAGCAATTTTTTTTTCATATTAAAAGTTGAACAACAAATTTATATTATTTGGCAGCAAACCCTCAATCCGTTACCTTTGCGCTGCGAAGTAGAGCAGCGGTAGCTCGTCGGGCTCATAACCCGAAGGTCGGAAGTTCGATCCTTCCCTTCGCAACTAAATCTGGCTCAGTTGTGAGCCTTTTTTATTCTTAGCCTTTTTTCGCTAATGAATTTGATTATCTCCTCTTTCTGTTTGTTTACAGTAGTCAAAATCATCTGCAAAGGCTAACAACAAATATTTTTCAATGAAATCTGGTTTTGTAAACATTTTTGGCAAGCCTAATGCAGGCAAAAGCACCCTACTTAACGCATTAATAGGAGAGAAGCTGGCTATTGTATCACATAAAGTGCAAACCACCAGGCACCGTATTAAAGGGATATTAACAGCAAAAGATTACCAGATAATTTTTTCTGACACCCCCGGCATTATTGAACCTAAGTACAAACTACATGAAAAAATGATGCAGGCTGTTAAAGGTAGCCTTGAAGATGCGGATATTGCATTGCTGATTGTAGATATGAATGAGGACTTTGAAGAAAGCAACCAGATATTTACAGCACTTCATTTAAAAGCGCCGGCAATTGTTGTTTTAAATAAGGCTGATAAAGCAAATGAAGAACAACATGAAAAGGCAACAGATTTTTTTCGCAAACAGCCTTATTGTAAAAAAGTAGTTGTGCTTTCTGCCTTAAAAAATAAGGGCATTGATTATTTACTGGAAAAAATTGTAAATCTTTTACCGGAAGGTGCACCTTTTTACGAAGGCGATGATATAAGTGATTTACCTACGAAGTTTTTTGTGGGAGAAATTGTGAGGGAAAAAATATTTCAATTGTATGGGGAAGAGATACCTTATCATGCAACAGTACTTGTGCAGGAGTTTAAAGAAAAATCTACACTGATAAAAATTAGAGCCGATATAATTGTGCACCGGGAAACTCAAAAAGGTATTATTTTAGGCGAAGGCGGAAAAATGATTAAGAAGCTTGGCACCGACGCAAGAATGGATATTGAAAAGTTTTTGGGCTCAAAGGTCTTTCTGGAACTGTTTGTAAAAGTGAGGCCGAAGTGGAGGGATAATGAAATGCAGTTGAAGGAGTATGGATATTAGTTCATAGTTCATGGTTCATAGTTGACAGAAAGCGGCTATGAACCATGAGCCATTAACCATTAACAAAAAATGAGTTTTACAGTAGCAATAACAGGCAGGCCCAATGTAGGCAAAAGTACCTTCTTCAACCGTTTGCTGGAGCAGCGCAAAGCCATTGTGGATGACGTAAGCGGCGTAACCAGGGACAGGCAATATGGCATTGCCGAATGGGCGGGCAAAACATTTAATGTAATTGATACCGGCGGTTTTGTAGCCGGCAGCAATGATGTTTTTGAAAAAGAAATTCGCAAGCAGGTGATGATAGCTGTGGAAGAAGCCAATGCAATCATCTTTATGTGTGACGTGGCAACGGGCATTACAGAACTTGATCAGTCAATGGCGCAGATGCTGCGTAAAAGCAGCAAGCCAGTTTTCCTGGTAGTAAATAAAGTAGATAATCATGAACGGCAAATGGAGGCAAGTGAGTTTTACAGCCTGGGGTTTGAAAATATTTTTTTTGTTTCATCCATCAGCGGCAGCGGCACCGGCGAAATATTAGATGCTGTTACAGGCCTTATGACAGATGACGATGCCTCTCCCGAAGATGACGGCATACCAAAATTTGCCATCATTGGCCAGCCCAATGTTGGTAAATCATCTTTGCTGAATGCACTGATTGGTAAAGAGCGTACCATTGTAAGCGACATTGCCGGTACCACAAGGGATACCATTCACACACATTATAACTTATACAACAAAGAATTTGTTTTAATAGATACCGCAGGCATACGCCGCAAAACAAAAGTGCATGAAGACCTGGAATTTTATTCGGTGATACGTGCCATTAAAGCAATGGATGAAGCAGATATTTGTATGTTGCTGCTGGATGCAGGAAAAGGAATTACTGCCCAGGACCTGAGTATTTTTTCGCTGGCCGTAAAAAAAGGCAAGGGTATTGTATTGCTGGTAAACAAGTGGGATTTGGTGGAAGAAAAAAGTACCAACACCACCCGTGATTATGAAAAGGAACTAAAACAACGCCTTGCACCTTTTAGTGATGTACCCATTGTTTTTATTTCGGTAACCGAAAAACAACGCATATTTAAAAGTATAGAAGCTGCACTGGAAGTATACGAAAACCGGATAAAAAAAATACCTACATCACAGTTAAATGATATTTTGCTTAAAGCTATAGAAAGTTATCATCCGCCAGTTGTAAGAGGTAATGCCATAAAAATAAAATATATCACCCAGCTACCTGCTCATACACCCACATTTGCTTTTTTCTGTAATTACCCTGATGATATTAAAACGCCCTATAAAAATTATCTGGAAAATCAGATAAGGATGCATTTTGACTTTAAGGGAGTACCAATCCGCTTGTTTTTTAGAAAGAAGTAACCATTTTTCTTAAAAATGCCTGGTTTTACTATACATAGTAAAAAAAACTTGGTGAATCCAAAAATCCCCCTATTTTTGCGGCGAATTTTAAAACTTAAAAAAATTACAATGAAAAAAGCATTCTTAGCATTAGTTGTTGCAGCTTCATTTGTAGCTTGCGATAGCGCAAGCTCTTCAGAGCAGCCTAAAATGGATTCTCCAAAGATGGAAGCTCCAAAAATGGATACTCCAAAAATGGATTCTCCAAAGATGGAAGCTCCAAAAATGGACACTCCTAAAAAAATGGAAGTTAAAAAATAAGAAGTTTTTATCATACTTCTTGCAAGAAGGTCCTCCTGCTAAAGCGGGAGGATTTTTTTTTGCCTTTGTATTTTTTGCGCTATATTTACTTTGTCAAGTAAAATCTACTCCTACAAAGACCTGTCTATATCCAGAAGACTTATTACCTAACGAATATTTTTTTATATCTTAAAATTAGATACTGCATTTCAGTATATGTACACTTGCTGCGTCTGATTTTTTTATTGAACATTTTAAATCTACAAACATGAAGAAGAAATTACTCCAACTATCGCTTATTTTTTTTGTTTTTTTCTACAGTAACCTGCAAAAAATACATGCACAATGTACTAATACAACATTGTACCCTTCTGCAACAGCAACAATAGCACATAGCACTACTTTGACAACTATTACTACTGTGCAATATGCAGGTGAGTATAATAACCAAACTCTTACAGCTGCAGCAACGGGTGATGTGTACGTATTTACAAGTAGTGTGGCTACAGACTACATAACTTTAAGGGATAATACCGGAACTATAGTGCTTGCATCGGGTGTTACACCTTTATCATATACGCAACCTGCAGTTCCGTATACTTCTGTACAAATGCATACAAATACAAATGCAGCTTGCGGAACACAAGCAACAAGCAGAACTACAAGTGCAGGATTGGGCACACTCTTTTCTTATGGATCCAGTACAACTACACAACCTTCTACAAGTACAGCTGCACAGGGTACGGTAAATGTTCAGATTTTAAGGATTGATGTTGCAGTAACAGGCAATTATGGTACGGCACTATCTTTAACTAACCTTGATTTGGGATTGGGGACAACAACCCTTGCAAGTGATATAACAACTGCAAAGGTTTATTACACAGGTACTTCAACTACTTTTGCCACCACTACACAATTTGGCTCCAATGTATCAAGCCCGGGAGCAACATTTTCAGTAACAGGCTCACAGGCATTATCATCTGGAACAAATTATTTCTGGCTAGTGTATGATTTAAGTTGTGCGGCAACTGCAACTGATGTAATTGATGGGGCTTGCACAGGAATTACAGTCGGATCTGTTTATACACCTACAATAACTAATCCCACAGGAACCCGTACAATAACAGCTTTGTATGCACCGACTTATACAAACAGCACTGCTGGTAATTATCAGCAGGGTACTGTTAATGATCAAAAAGTTTATATCAATATTTCAGGCTCGTCACTATGCCCTGCGAATGCTACATCAGTTACATTTAATACTGGTACATCTACTAATCCGGCCGCTGATATTTTGCAAGCAAAATGTTATTACACTACTACCAGTACTTTTGCTGCTACAACGCCTTTTGGTTCTGCTGTAGCAACTCCGAATGGTGCTATTACTTTTACAGGCACACAGGCACTTGCCAGCGGAACGGGTAATTATTTCTGGTTAGTATATGATATAAGCTGTAGTGCTGCAGTTGCAGATTCCATTAATGCCACAGTTACAAATATTATTGTTGGCGGGAACACTTATGTTCCTACAGGTACATCATATTCAAGACATGCTGTAAGCGCTTTGTATGCTCCAACTTATACTAACAGTACAGCTGGTAATTACCAGCAGGGTGCTGTTAATGCAACGAAAGCCTATATAAATATATCGGGTGCCACGGCATGTCCTGCGAATGCTACATCAGTTACATTTAATACCGGAACATCTACTAACCCTGCAGCAGATATTGCCCAGGCAAAATGTTTTTATACAACTACCAGTACTTTTGCAACTACAACTCCATTTGGTTCGCCAGTAGCTACTCCCAGCGGTGTTATTACTTTTACGGGAACTCAGGCACTTGCAAACGGAAGCGGTAATTATTTCTGGTTAGTATATGATGTAAGTTGTACTGCAACAGTTACAGATTCTATCAATGCAACAGTTACCAATATAGTTGTTGGTGGGAATACTTATGTACCTACGGGAACATCATACTCAAAACATGCAGTTTCGATATTGTATGCGCCTACCTACACTAATACAACTGCAGGTAATTACCAGCAGGGTGCTGTTAATGCATCGAAAGCATATATTAATATTTCAGGGTCGGCATTGTGCCCGGCCAATACTACATCAGTTACTTTTAACACGGGTACATCAACAAATCCTGCCGCAGATATTGCACAGGCAAAATGTTATTATACCACTACCAGTACTTTTAATACCGCTACAGCATTTGGTTCCCCAATTGCTACTCCTAGTGGCGCTATGACTTTTACAGGCACACAGGCACTTGCTGCGGGAAGCGGTAATTATTTCTGGCTTGTATATGATGTTAATTGTGCCGCAGTAGCACTAGATTCCATCAATGCAACTGTAACCAATATCGTTGTTGGTGGTAATACATATGTTCCGACCGGAACATCTTATTCAAAACATGCAGTTGTAGCTTCCATACCTGGTGATTTTATTACTACTGCTTCAACATTAGTATTTGGTACAGGAGCTACTAATGCATTCGCTGTTTTAGGCAAAACATTAGAGGCATCAGAACCTTCGCCTATCTTAAACTCCCAGGGTGGTGGCAGCAGCGGTGCTTCCAACTATAGTTGGGGTACAGCAGCCAGCAGTACCCAATGGTATAAATTAGTAGTTCCATCAAGTGGATATGGTTCATCGGGCAACTTGGCTATACTGGCCGATACAACCACTGGTTCTTCTTCTGATACACAAATAGCATTATGGGATTTCCCCAGTATGACATCGGGTTGTGGGGTGGCTCCTAATTTTACAGGAGCAAAATTACTGGCTGCCAATGATGACAGAATTGAATCGGCTCAAATTATAGCTCCAGGCGAAACTGTTGCAGGCGGCTTAAATTCTGTAATCAGGGTTAAATTAATTCCTGGTGGCACCTATTATTTACAAATAGACGGATATAGTACTGGAACCCCTTCCGGGAATATATTTGTTTACGATTTAGGACAGGCACCATACAGCATGGCAAACAACGGTCTTGGTAATTATTTTAATCCCAATGGCGGCACTATGCGTTATGCATCTTATGAGGTAAACAGTCCTGATGGCTGGACTTATTATTATACTAACAGTGGTACTGCCAATACCCTTGCAGATGACAGTGTATTGGTGGCACTTAAATGGGATGCCAATTCAAGCTTCTATTATAATGGTACTTACGCCTCGGGAACTGAAATGGTAAACCATGTTAAACGTTCTGCCCAAAGTACTACTGCACCATCTGCCTTAGGCACGTTTACCAGTGCAGATTCATTAATAGTATGGAGTGGAAGGCTGGCTGCTCCCAGGGCTTCTATTGACCTAAAGCCAACAGCTCCGTATGTAACTTCCCCTAATTGGTGGATGCTGAATAAATTCTGGAGTGTAACTCCATTTAAGGAACCAACCAACAGTGTAGGAGTAAGATATTTTTACAGTGATGCAGATTATAATGCGTTGGTGGCTGCTGTTACAGGTGGCGGAGGAGCTTTAGTTGCTCATACAGATATGAAGTTTATTAAAGCCACCAAAAGCCTTACTTCTCATTACACAAATGCAGAGCTTGATCCGGGTGCTGCTACAACTCCACATAGTGCTTTGCTTGCTGGTACTGTAACCAATACAATTCCGTGGACATATACTGCCAATGTAGAAACCGGTGCAGATAATATACACCAGGCGCAATTTAATGTAACTGCATTCTCCGGAGGCGGAGGCGGTTCTACAGGTCAGCCTTTAGTTAATCCGGTTCCAATTAAAGTAGAATACTTCCGTGGTACTAAACAAGGAGTAAACAATTTGCTTGACTGGAAAGTAAGCTGCACCAATACACCAAGTGCTACTTTGACTTTAGAGCGTAGCGCAGATGCAAGAAGCTTCAGCAGTGTTTATACCATCAATGCTACAGCATTACGCTGCCTGCAGCCATTCAGTTATTCTGATGCCACTGCTTTAGCTGGTATGAATTACTACAGGTTAAAAATGACTGATGCTTATGGTGTAACAAACTACAGCAGCATTGTAGCATTACTGAATAAAGACAAAGGATTTGAAATTGTAAACATTACACCTAACCCGGTAACTGACGGTACATTTAAACTGAATATTACTACTGCCCAGCAAACAAAAATGGAAGTGGTAATAACAGATGTTCAGGGCAGGGTAATGAGCAAGCAAAGCCTCACACTGACCGCAGGCTTTAACGCCATTGACATGAATGTAAGCAACCTTGCAAAAGGAACTTACCAGTTGTTTGGCAATATCGCCGATGGCAGAACAAAAACATTGAGCTTTGTGAAACAATAACCACTGTTTCTGTTGATAAAATTTAAAGCTGCCCTGCATTTGTGCCGGGCAGCTTTTTTATATGTAAAACAGAATTTAAGAGAAAGATTTTTACGATGATAATACTCAAAGGGTGGCGGCAGTGCTTGCCGGCTAACTTTGTTATCTTTGTGCCTGGTTATTAATTATGAAAAGGGTTTCATTATATTTTACTGCTATTGTTTTATTATGTTCTTTAGATGCAGCCACACAAAATAAAACCTGGGTTGGCGGCACTATCGGAAATTTTATCATTCCCTCGAACTGGAATCCAATAGGTGTACCCGGCCCCACTGACACTGTAATAGTTAATACAAATTCCACTATTGATGTATCATCAATCAGTCAGTACATTGCTTCACTAAGGATTTTGAATAATTCAACTGTAACAATTACAGCGGCATTCGCAGATTTAGCTATTCATAACCCTGACCCTAATTCAATTGCCTTTTTAGTTGATGATGGTTGTGTTCTTACATTTACGGGAAGTTGTTTCCTTTATACTTATGGTGTAGGCATCGTTAACAATTCATATATTAAAGGCAATTTAGTTTTTGGGGGGACTCAAACATATTGGTGGTTTAGGGGCAATCAGCCCATTGATACTACCAATGCAATTATTTCAGGAACAGTTTCTATTGCTTCATCAAATTCTGTAAGTAATCCTTTAATTTATGCCACTCCTTCAACTTGTAAATTTTTGAATGGTTCTCTGCTTAATTGGCAAAGAAACGGAGGAGATGTTCCTTCTGCAGATTATCAGGATGGTTCGATAATAAATGTAACTGGTGTTAACTCTTTGATGCTTTCTTTTAATAAAAATGATCCCAGCACCGGACAACTAATTCCTTACAACGGCCAAATAATCTGGAACTGCTCAACGCAAACAGTTAGTGCAGGTGCTGCTGCCTTATTTGCAACCCCATCTTTTACGATTGACAGCCTGCAGGTTGTAACTACTGGCATTGGAACTTTGCGTTTGGCAACAAATCCTTCGGGGTATCTTGTTAAAAATTTATTTGTAAACGGTGGCACTGTTGAATTAGGTTCGCCAACTGGTTCGGCGGCTTATGTAGGTAATTTTACAAATATTGTTCAAACCGGGGGAACAATAATTGGAAATGCATTTAGCAGTGCCGCAGGCGACAATGCATTCAGCGCCGATACAATAAAAGTTTCTAATAATTTTATACAAACAGCCAGCGGCTTGTTTAATTTCAGTAACCGTACGCCTGCCAATTTATCACCTGATGCAAGCTGCTTTTTAAAAGTATCCAATAAAGTTTCGCTGAGTGGCACAGTAAATTTATCGCAGCCGGCCACGGCACAAAACTGTGCATTAGAATTTAATGGTACAGCACAGCAGGATTTTAATGTGCCCGGAACATTTTCTGGAAAGATAAAAACGGTTATCAATAATTCATCTGCTACAGATGGAGTAAACATGCTCACAGGCATTACTCTGCCTGATTCACTGGTGTTTAAAAAGGGATTTTTGTTTTTAAATGACAACGATGTTAAAGTATCACTGCTTATTCAGCCGGGTACCACTGGTTTTGGTAAACATATTGTTACCAATGGTACAGGATTGTTCATTATAAAAAATATTGCCACTACTCTGGCAATTTTTCCTGTAGGAAGATTGACGAGCCAGTATAACCCGATTACTTTATCATTGCCTTCGGGTTCACTTGATATTGGTGTGAAGGTAGATTCGGGCCTTGCTCCCACTGTTCTTTTTCCCGGCAATGCGGTAAACCGGGTTTGGCATATTTTGCCTTATGGCACAATGCCATCGGCGTTAAACACAATTTTCTATTATTACAATGGCGATGCTAACCCGGGGTTTAATTATGGCGCACTGAACCAAGTGGGTTTTCATGATGGTGTCGTGTGGAATATACTTCCACCAGTAACCGGAATTTTACCAGGCGGAGTAAATCCTTATTCTGTGCCAATAGATATTCAGTCCTCTCTTTTTAATCCATTTAGTTTGCATCCTTTTGCAATTGGAAACCTTGGTTCAATAGTAGCCCTGCAAAGTTCAATTAGCCTGTCTGCAAAAAAAGAAAATGATAAAGCAAGTTTATTTTGGAAAATTAATAATGCAGATGCTGTTGCTAAGTTTGAAATACAATATGCAACTTCAGTTGGCAATTATATTGGTATAGCTGTTGTTTATCCATCCGGTTTAAACGATTATCAATTTAATAACGCTTCACTATCTGCCGGTATAAATTATTACCGTATTAAGATGACTGCAAAAAATGGCAGCGTTTCTTACTCTAATATTTCAACGCTTTTGAACAATGAAGACGGAATAAAGCTTGTATCGCTGATGCCAGCTCTGGTTGAAACTAATACGGTTGTTTTAATAAATGCCGCTAATCCTAAAAAGGTTCAGTTTTTTGTTACAGATTTTGCCGGAAGAAAAGTTCAACAACTGGCTGCTTCACTTACAAAGGGCGAAAACCATATTGAACTTGATTTTAAAAATTTGCCTGCTGGGGCTTATCAACTAATTTGTGTTGCTAATGGGGGTAAACAAGTGCTTCGTTTTGTTAAGCAGTAATATTATTGAATGATGCTTCCCGGATGAGTGCCCATGTATTTTTTTACCAGTACATAGCAAATAATTACAAGCAGCAGCAGTAATATAATAGTAAAATAAACCCAGGGCTGGGTTTTTAGTTTTCTTTTTTCTTTGCGTAGTTTTTTCTTTTGCAGTTGTTGCTGAAGCTGGCGGTTCAGTTGTTCGGTGTAGCCGGTTAAATCCTTTTTATTGCTAAACTGTTCCAGTCCCTCTACTGCATCATTTACAAAATCATCTTCTGCCATCATTTTTTCCAGGTCATGGCTTTCCTGCTTTGATAACTGCCGGCTGAGATAATCCATCAGCTTTTGGTTGTCAATGTCTTTATTGCTGTTGCCTAATATGTCTTTTAAATCCTCACTCATTTAACAAGGTCATTAAGTTATTGGCTGCTGGCCATTTTATCCATTATCAGTTTTAAGTTTCGTTTTCCGTTTTGAATATGGCTTTTTACCTGCATCAAAGTAAAATCAGTCTGGCTGGTAATTTCCTGGTAACTTTTTTTCTCCAGGTAAAACAAAGTTACACATAGTTGCTGCTCTTTGTTAAGTTGCTGCAGGGCTGCGGCCATCCGGGTAAGATTTTCATCTTTTTCAAGATAGTTTTTTTTGTCTTCAGTTTCATCGGCCGTTGCCATAATGCGTTCATTAATTTCAGCGGTGTACTTTCCTTTATCTCTCAGTTTCATGAGGCAATAATTTTTGGCCACCATGTATATCCAGCTTTTAAAATAAGTTACTTTGTATTTGTGCAGTTCATCAATTGCTTTCAAAAATATTTGCTGCACACCGTCTTTTGCTTCTTCTTCGTTTTTCAGGTATTTCATGCAAACACCCAGCAGCATCAGGGTGTAGCGCTGCAGAATTATGCCCAGCCATTCATTGTCATGGTCGGAATAAAAATTTTGTAACAATTCAGTATCGTCAATATGGTTATAACGGGCAGATTGCAAAATGGTATAAATAAATTTATCTGAGTGTTAGATGTAAACTTAGTTTAATTTCCATAATTTAGATTGATACAGGATAATATTTTCCTGTAGTGCATTTTGAATTTTGTAATGGCTGGTTAATACTAAAAAAAGTAAAATGAGTTATGCAGTTTGTTGTGTGCCGGTGGCTCCGTTGCGTTCAGAGCAGGACCATAAGACTGAGATGGTTAGCCAGTTATTATTTGGCGAATGTTGTATTATTACTTACTCCGGTAAAAACGGATGGTGCAGAGTTGTAAATAGACTGGATGCGTACACAGGCTGGTGCCAGCAATCTCACTTGCAGGAAATTGAAGAGGAGAGTTATTATTTACCCGAAGCAGGCCTTGCCGCAGACTGGATGAATGAAATAGATTTTAACGGCCATGCAATGATGATTCCTTTTGGAAGTTCGTTAACGGCTTTGAAAAACGGCAAAGCAACCTGGTTAAAAAACGCTTTGCATTATTCAGGCAAAGTTTGGGATGTGAATGAAGCAAGAACTGATGCAAAGACAATTAAAAAACTTGCCTTTACTTTTTTGAATACTGCTTATCTCTGGGGCGGCCGCAGTGTGTTTGGAACTGACTGCAGCGGCTTTACGCAAATGGTTTATAAATTTTTAAAAATTCCGCTGCACAGAGATGCTCAGCAACAGGTGACACAGGGTGAAATAGTTGGTTTTTTGCAACAGGCCCATTGCGGCGACCTTGCTTTTTTTGATAATGAAGAGGGAAATATCATTCATGTTGGCTTGCTGCTAAACGAACATGAAATAATTCATTCGGCTGGTAAAGTGCATATTGATAAGATAGACAACCAGGGAATTGTAAATGCCGAAACAGGGGAGCGGAGCCTGCGGCTGCGAATTATTAAAAGATATTTTTAAATCAGCTTTTGTTTTCAGGAATTACTACGGCAGCTGCGTTTTTTTCATCTTTTAAATTGCTTTCAGTTTTATTCTTATCCAGGAAAAGCATTTTTATTGCAATTAATATCATCAGCACCGCAAATACTTTTTTTACTGTTTCCTGCGAAAGGCTTAATGCTACTTTACTGCCAAAGAAACTTCCTACTAAAAATCCAATGGCTAAAATTCCTACTACCCTGAAATCTACATGGCCTGCTTTGTAGTATTGTAATACTCCCAGTATTCCTACAGGCAGCATAATCAGCCCAAGTGAAGTTCCCTGTGCGGTATGCTGGTTAAAGCCGATGAAATAAACAAGCGCCGGCACAATGATGATGCCGCCGCCTACACCAACCAATCCGCCTAATATGCCTGCGGCAATGCCTACCATTATGATGATTAAAACTGTTTGGGTATCCATATTTGTTTTTTTACTGGTCATGAAGGGAATTTGGTTTTGTAAAATTCAATGGCTTCTTCAATTACTTTGTAAGCGGCTTCTTTATCCTGGAAATCATCTATCTCCACTTTTTTATTTTCAAGTACTTTGTATTGTTCAAAATAATTTTTTAGTTGTGCTATAAAATGTTTGGGCAGTTCATTTACATTGGTAATATAATTTACGCCGGGGTCTTTGGTTGCTACTGCAATAATTTTATCGTCCTGCTCGCCGCTGTCAATCATTTGCATATTTCCAATTACAGTTGCTTCCACCAGGCAAAGCGACTGGATGCTTTCGCTGCACATGACCAATATATCCAACGGATCTCCATCTTTACCCAATGTTTGCGGGATGAAACCATAGTTAACCGGATAATGAAAGGAAGAATAAATTACCCGGTCTAATTTCAGCAGGCCTGTCTTTTTATCAATTTCATATTTTGCCCTGCTGCCCTGCGGAATTTCAATTAAACCGTTTACAACCTTAGGGGATTTATCGCCATAGTGAGCGCCATGCCATGGGTGAAGTATGTACATATTGATTGGTTAATTTGTTGACCAGTCTATTAATTTATATCCAAGCCAGGCTGTTGCAATGCCAAAAAGAATACTTGCTGTGATATAGATTATTGCTAAATAATATTTTCCATTTTGCAGCAGCAGTACGTTTTCCATAGAAAAAGCAGAGAAGGTAGTGAAACCGCCACAAATGCCGGTTGCTAAAAATAGTTTCCAGTTGCCGGAAAAATTTTCTTCTTTAATGCTAAGGGCAAAAACCAGCCCAATGATAAAACTGCCTATAATATTTACAGCCAGGGTGGCGTAGGGGAAATATTTAGAACCAATAATCAGCCCTGTTCCGTAACGCAATGCAGAACCAAGCCCGCCGCCTAAACCAACCAAAATAAAATTTTTTAGCATTGTTGTAATTACATATTTCCAGAGAATGTGTATTGAAAATCTATCTGCCATTTACCATTAACCCGAACAAGTTTTATTTTGTTTTTCGATTCTTTCCTGTAACTGTTGCTGTAGTTAACAATGGTAATGCTGTCGCTTACATTGCTTATTTCGTTGATGATGATATCAGCATTCTTGTATTTTTCCTGTTCATCTTTACTAATTGTTTTCATTTTCTTTTCCACCAGGTCAAAGGTCTGCCGGTTTTTTTCATCATCAAGTAAAAATGTTTTTGCGCCGGCCATGTTATTGTCTAACAAATCCCTGATGAAAGCTGTTGCCACTTCAGTATCGGTAACCGGGGCTGTTTTGTTATCGCTGCTGTTGCAGGCAATAAAAAACAGCAGCGATGCAGCAGGAAATATTTTTTTAATCATACTTAAAGTTAAACATCTTTCAAATAACACAAATAAAAAAGCACCTTACTTTTGTAAAGTGCTTTATAAAATCTGTTGAAGTGTATTAATGATTTTCTTTCATTTTATCACTTAATGAATCCAGGTTTAGGTTTTTCATTTTATCTAGTCCTTCATTTAATTTGTCCATACTATTTTCGCCTCCATCCTTCATTTTATCCATTCCCATATTCATCATTGATGATTTGTCAAATGCTACCTTCCATGCACCGCCTTCTTTCTTAAGTGTAAATGTGGTGGCTTCGCCGCTTGCTTTTTCTTTTACTTCAATGGTTGCTTTGTCGCCATCAACTTTGGGTTCGCCAAATTCCATTTTTGTTTTATCGTATTTGCCTTCATCCTTATTGTCTTTTTTATCGCCCATTTTCATTCCCATTTCCATCATGTCAAGCATGCTCTTGCTTTCGGCTGTGGCTAATTTTCTGGCAGCGGCAATGTCTTTTTTAGTAAGTGCATCAAAAAAAGCCATTAAAACAGCTTTCGGATTGCTACTGTCAACACTGTTGCAGCCTGTAATAAATGCAGCGCCAACAACAGCAACTGCCAGTAATAATTTTTTCATAATTAAGGTTTTTAGTTTGAGGGTCAAAAATAATTTTATTTTTCAGGATTAAAAAGATTATTTAAACAAAATTCTGAGTTGTTCCCTGCAAAGGGGATGCAGGAACAAATCATCTACCCCTATAAATGTAAAATCTTTGATGTGGCTGCTTGGGAACTGTAGTTTTCCTTTGGTACCCAGCAAATAAGATTTATAAACAAACTCGGCGCAATACATATGATCGTCGCTTTTGAGGTCAAATTTCATATCGAACATTACCCCGGCAGCATACAACTTTTGTATGACCAGGATTGTATTGCTAGTTTCTTCGGGATTGAGCTGATACCTGAAAACTCCCATTCCTCGGTTGCCCTGCGGTTCGGCAAATTTTTCTACCGGCTCCCTTAAAATTTTTTGGTCGGGGTTAAAATCGCCGCCCAGGGCATGATAAACAAATACGCTATCATTTTCAATACTGGCGATGCCGCAATGAGAAAATGATTGGTCACGCTGGTTTAAAGAACGCAGGCTTTCGCTGGTAAAATCGGCACCGGTTCTTGTAATCATATCCCCAGAATGGATGATCTTTTTTGCAGTATCGATTTCTATGAAGGCTTTTGCTATCCTCATTTCTTCAGCAAGAGAATCTTGCTTTGATTTGATCAATTGATTTGGCGAGGAAGAATTATTGCAGGAAAAAAGCCCGCTGCTGAATAAAACAAAAGCACTGCAAATAATTGCAATGCTCAATGTTGAATAGCGGTATGCGGTAAAAGTGAGCCCCGCCATGGCGGGGACAATGTTGAGCAGCGATTTTGAAGCCGGTTGCAAAAATAATTCTATTTATTTAATGATGATGTTGTTGATGCCCTGGCTCATTGTGTTTATCTTTTTCATACGCTTTAATAATTGCCTTCACTAATTTATGCCTTACTACATCTTCTTCGTCAAGTTCTATCTGTGCAATGCCGTCAATGTTGCGTAAAATTCTGGCAGCTTTAAATAAACCGCTTTGTTGCTTCGGTGGCAAATCAATTTGTGTTGGGTCGCCGGTAATGATGGCTTTTGCATTGGGGCCAATCCTTGTTAAAAACATTTTTATCTGCAGGTCGTTGGTGTTTTGTGCTTCATCCAAAATGATGAATGCATTATCCAATGTGCGGCCTCTCATGTATGCAAGCGGTGCAATCTCGATGGTTCTTGTTTGCATATAATAACCAAGCTTATCGGCGGGTATCATATCATCCAGTGCATCATACAGCGGACGCAGGTACGGATCAATTTTTTCTTTTAAATCGCCGGGTAAAAAACCGAGGCTTTCGCCAGCTTCCACAGCAGGCCTGGTTAAAATAATTTTCTTAACCAATTTATTTTTTAATGCCCTTACTGCCAGTGCAACTGCGGTGTAGGTTTTACCAGTACCGGCGGGGCCAATGGCAAACACCACATCGTTTTTATCGCAGGCTTCCACCATCCGTTTCTGGTTGGCGGTTCTTGCCCTTACAGTTTTTCCGTTGGGGCCAAACACCAGCACATCATTTGGATTGCGGTCAATGAAATTATCAATTACCTTTTCGTCGTCGCCGCCAAGAATCTGTTCAAAATAATTCTCACTCATGTGGCCGTTGCGTTCGAGGTAACTGAGGATGAGATCAATTTTTTCCCTTGCGCCTTCAATTTGCTCAGGTGAGCCGCTTATTTTCATTTGTGTGCCACGGCTCAGGATTTTAAGGAGGGGGAATTTCTTTTTTAAGATGTCAAGCTTTCCGTTGTTTACGCCAAAAAATTCGATGGGGTTAACGGTTTCGAGGTTGATGATCGTCTCTGTCAAAGGTTTTCAAATTTACGCACTGTTTCTGTTGTTGTAAAAAAACAAACCAAACATAGCAGCACTTTGTTTACAATAAAGATTGCGTTGGTACTTCTAAACTTGCTTCTCAAATTTAACGAATATCAATTGATAGATTGCAAATTAACTTATCAACAAGATGTTAATTAAAAAAGATGATGAAGGTTTTTTTATAAATGTAAGGTTGAATATCAGAGACTGAAAAACTCCGCTTTGATAAAAGTTCAATAAAGATTTATTGAACAAGAGTGGTTATTTAAAGGCTTTTATTCAAAGCGTTTAAATAACAAAATCATATCTGCCAGTGCAGCTTAACAGCATTACAAATGTTCATCCCCCAAAAATTAAAACCTTGCTACCAGTTTAAAATTCACCAGCCTCGGTGTTAAGCGATTGGGAATGCTGAATACATTGTTTGCAAAATCTTTTACGAGTTGATAACTGATGGTATTGGGCCGGTCAATTAAATTAAATACTTCAAAGCTTGCCCAGATGTTTTCAAAATCTTTAAAAGGGCTGTGGCTTCTTCTTTTATTTTTTTCGCTGAGTAGCAAAGCGCTGAAACCAATATCGGCACGGATGTAAGGTTCTATGATTAAACCATTGCGATACTTAACGCTGTTGGGAATAGTGTAAGTCATGTTGCTGCCATACACCAAATTCAGGTGCACTTTAAAATTTTTGTTGGTAGGCAAATAATCTTCCAGGTACAAACCAACTGTAATCAATCTGTCGGTGGGGCGGCGCAGCCAGCCAACATCATAGCGGATGCTGTCAACAGCTACCTGGTCGGTACTTTGTGCATTGATGATTTGCCCGGCAGCATTTTTATATTTAAAATAATGATCGCCGTCAATATTTTCTTTTGTACGCATGATGCCAATGCTTAACCAGCTTTCTGCATCTTTTACCAGTTCGCCAAAAAACCTTGCTTCAAAACCTGTGGCATAAGCTTTTGCATTGTTGTTGCCGAAGTACCGCACTTTTACATTGTCGATATCGTAAGGATCCACATCGGTTATGTTTTTATAATAAGCCTCTGTTGTAATTCTAAAAGGCCGGCTGGTGTTTTTAAAATTATAATCCATGCCAGCCACAAACTGCAGACTTTTTTGGGATTTAACTGCAGTGTTTAAAGTACCATTATATTTTCTGAGTTCTCTGTAAAATGGCGGCTGGTCATAAACTCCTGCGGCAAGTTTGAAAACAATATTTTTTTTCCAGTTAGGTTTAAAACTTATTTGCGCCCTGGGGCTTACAATAAATTCTTTGTTCAACGAATTGTAGTTATAACGAACGCCGGCCTGCAGTGTTATATCTCTTGCCGAATCGCCGAGCCTTATATTATCTTGTACATAGCCGCTGAATTTTTGGATGTTTAAATCTGCAGTTGATTTTAATACTTTAAATAGATTGAGGTTGGCAGGATTGTATGGCAATGAATAGCCAGCACTGTCCTGGTATTCCCATTCGTTTAGTTTGTCGTTAATTTTTGTTTGTTCAATGCTGTTACCAAACTGTATAAAATGTTTTCCTTTATCAATGCTTCCTTTAAGTGTAGCATTCCAAACTTCAATGTCTAATTTATTTCTTCCATAGTTTTGATAGTAACCTGCGCCCAGTGGATTTATTATTTGCCCGAAGGTGCTGCTGGTTTTATCAAAGTCTCTGTCGCCAAAAAGATAAGCGCCTGCAATGTCGAAGTTTTCGTTTTCTTTATTCTTAAAACGGCTTAGCATCCATTTCAGTTTTACTTTTTTGCTGGGATTATGCACCATGCTTAAGCCAAGCAGGTTTGTATTGTAACCATCTCTTTCCTGTCCCTCAAAATAAATATCCAAACCAAGGTTGGCAGTAAAAACAGGAGAAAAAACAGAAGAAGTTTTTTGGGCCGACTGCGGAAGAAAAGTAAATTTCGTTGCAGATAAATTTCCCAGGAACTCCAGTTGCCATTTTTCGTTTAGCTTATAAGTAATAAAAGCCTGCAGGTCGGATGAGGAAGGTGAGTAAGAACCTTTTGTTTCCTGGCTGCTCAGTAAATTTTTATTACTTCTGTTTCTAACTCCAATAAGATAAGTTACGTTTCCTTTTTTTGCACTGCCTTCCAGGTGAAAACCCTGCTCCAATAAACTTACATAGACCGAACCGGCAAAAGTTTTAGGTTTTTTATAAGTGATGTCTAATACGCTGCTCATCTTGTCGCCATATTTTGCCTGAAAACCGCCATTGTAAAAACTTACACTCTTTGCCATTTCGGGGTTAATAAAGCTCAGGCCTTCCTGCTGGCCGCTGCGTACTAGGTAGGGCCTGAAAATTTCAAAGTCATTTATATAAATAAGGTTCTCGTCATAATTGCCGCCACGAACACTGTATTGAGAAGTTAGTTCATTGTTGCTGCCCACCAGTATTTTAATCATGCCCTCAATGCCGCCAATGGTGCTGGGCAAAATCAACGCATTCCGGGGATTTATTTTTGTAAGGCCTATTTCTTTTCTTTCTCTGTCATCTTGCACAAATACGGTTTCCATCATTTTGCCGCCACGTTCCATTTGTATCGTTACTTTTTCTTCTTCATTTTCGCTCAGGTAAAAACTTTTTTGAGTTTCGGAATAGCCGCTGGAAGAGAACACAAGGGCAAATGTTTTATCTGCCGAAACTTTTATACGAAAATAGCCGCTGTCGTTTGTAATAGTGCCGGTTGTTTTGCCAAGAATAATTACTGAAGCGTTTTGAAGGGGCTTTTCATTTTCATCCACTAATTTGCCGCTTACCCATGCAATTTTTTTTTGGGCAGATGCCGAAAGGGAGCTGATAAAAATAATGAGGATTAAAAATTTTCTCATGGCATGAAGATAAACGATTTTATTGTTTTTACATTTGATAAAAATAAACTGTCGTGAACAAAAGTATTTATTTTATTGCTTTGGCTGCCCTGTTGCTTTCTTCATGCGGCGGCGGCAAAAGCAAAAAGAAGAAAGGGAATGATGGGCAGGAGCAAATTGGTGCTGGCACCCAAAATATTAATTCTTATTCGGCAGATACATTTTATTCAGATTTAAAACACCGCCTTGTGGATTTATCGGCGTCCAAAAATATAAATGAATTGCTTTGCCAGGGATGGATTGCCGAAGATGATGTGTATGATTTGTCGGCAGTGCAGGAAAGCAGCCAGATAGAAATTCCCATAAGGAGTTTACATATCTTCAACGATTATACTTTTATCCGCAATATCAGAAACAATTTAGAAATGGGTAAATGGCGTTATGATGATGCAAAAAAAGAAATGTATTTGTATTACGATGATGGCGGTGGCGGCGACCATTATAAAATCAGAGCTATTGCTGCCGATGAATTGCAATTGACAGACCTGGATGTTGGGCGCAATGATGTGATTAAATATGTGTCGGACGCAAAGCAGTATAACAATAAAATGGATGACCCGTTTTATTTAGCCAACAATAAGTGGCGTAAGCCACCGGCAAAAAAAGAAACAGATGAGCAGATAAAGCAGAGAGTTAATAACTACCTGCATTTTTTTGTTTTGTTTTATAAAGATGCAATTGCAAGAGAAGCAGAAACAGTTTCGTTTTACGGATTTCCAAGTTGCATCAACTGGTATTCGGGTGGTATTTATCTTAAGCCTGAGAAAGAATTAAAAGATAAATGGCTCAGTTGTTTTTATAACCAAGCCGAAGCAGGCAAAGCTTATAAAATACTGGAAAATGTAGTTGACAGAAAATACAACTGGCCTGCCGAAGATATAAACTGGATAAAGAAAAATTTATTTGTGCTGGAGCAGATGTATAAAAATCTGTGAAAATTTTCTGCATCATAATTTTTTTAATGCGGCAATGGTAGCTTTTGGGTCTGCCGATTTAAAAACCGTATTTCCCGCCACTAGCACATCGGCGCCAGCATTAATAATAGATGCAGCATTTTCTAAAGTAACACCACCGTCAATTTCAATTTTTACTTTTAATGATTGTTCATCAATCATTTTTCTCAGTGCCTTTATTTTAGCAATGGTATGCGGAATAAAAGACTGTCCTCCAAAGCCTGGGTTTACACTCATCATGCAAACCAAATCAATATCAGCTAAAATATCTTTTAGGCTTTCCACAGGTGTGTGTGGGTTGATGGCAACGCCAGCCTGCATACCTAAACTTTTAATTTGCTGAATATTTCTGTGCAGGTGGTTGCATGCTTCAAGATGCACTGTTAAAATATCGGCACCTGCTTTTTTAAATGCTTCTGCAAAGTTTTCAGGCTGCTCAATCATTAAATGAACGTCGCAGGTTTTCGTGGTGGCTTTTCTGAAAAACTCAACTATCATTGGCCCGAAAGAAATGTTGGGAACAAAGCGGCCGTCCATAACATCTAAGTGAAACCAGTCAGCCTCACTTTCGTTCAGCATCTCAGCTTCTTGATGCAAGCGTGAAAAATCGGAGGCCAGTAATGAAGGTGCAATGATTGCCATGAGTTATTGGTTGTAAGCTGCAAATCTACAGCCTTTGATGAATTATTTTACGCCCAATCTTTCCAGCGCCTGTTCGGCATCTATATTATAATCATTATTTCTTTCTGCCATTTTAATGGCAAGCTGGTAATTTTCAATGGCCTCATTTTTTTTGTTCAGCTTTTCATAACAACGCCCCATCCAGTAGTAGCCTTCATCAAAACCATTTTGTATGGTGGTTGCCTTTTCCAAAACACTCAATGCGTCTTCATATTTGCCCATGCTGTAAAATGCAACAGCTTTTTCCCTGTAGGCAAACATATAAGTGTAATCCATCGAAAGGCATTGATCAAGGATTTTTATTGCTTTTTGAAATTCGCCTATGTAATTATAATACCATCCTTTTAAAAACAGACCATCTTTAACGGCATCTGTTTTTTTTGATGCAATCATCGAATCTGCAATCATTAATGCTTTTTTGTTTTTTGTTTGTGCATACAATGAAGCAAGCGATTTTACATAATCGGGTTTGGGGAAAAATATTACGGCTGTTTCTAAATTTTTAATGGCAGAAATAGTATCAGCATTATCTAAATATACTGTGGCTTTTATTTGCCATAGTTTTGGATTGCCTGAATCTTTTTTTATTTCATTATCAACTATGGCCATTGCTTTATCAAATTCTGAATATTCTGAGTATAATTCTATCAAATATTCTTTTAGCAGAAGTGAATCGGGATATTTTGCGATAGCTTCTTTTAATTGTTTTTCTTCGGCCGAAATTTCTGTTTGGGTTTCATCACCGGGGCTTACTTTCTTTTTATCATTGCATGCAGTTGCACAAAAAATTATAACAGGTATCAAAAGCAATAGCTTCATATTTTTTTCTTTGGTAAAATAAATTGTTGGTTCAGCAAGCCGTCTGACAAATATCTGACAAATACGAAACTTTCAATTATTAACTTTGCCAAACAAATTATAAAAATGAAAAAAGTCCTTTCTGCTTCTGCAATATTAGTTTTAGTGTTAATTGCAGTAAGTTCTTATAAGTTTAATACAAAATCTGTAATCCAAAATCAAAACTTTGAAGACAGCATTCTTTTTGCCGGCGAAAAACATTTTGCCAATATGCAACAGCTCACTTTTGGCGGCGATAATGCAGAGGCTTATTTTAGTTACGACAATAAATGGCTCATCTTTCAACGCACCAATCCTAAAGAAGGCATTATGTGTGATGAAATGTTTATTGGCAAAGTGCCCACAAAGCCAGGAGAAAAATTTGAGTATAAAAAAGTAAGCACAGGTAAGGGAAGGAGCACTTGTGGATTTTTTACAAAAGATGGCAAACATATTATTTATGCAAGTACTCACCTGGGTGCAGATACCTGCCCACCGGTGCCCGACAGAAAAAAATATGGCAACAAATACATCTGGCCATTGTATGACAGCTATGATATTTTTATGGCAGATTTAAATGGTAAAATTGTAAAGCGGCTTACTAAAAGCAAAGGCTATGATGCGGAAGCAACTTTATCTCCCAATGGAAAAAAAATGATTTACACCAGCGATAAAGATGGCGACATTGATTTATACCTAATGGATTTAAAAACAGGTAAAGAAAAAAGAGTTACCAACACACTGGGATATGATGGCGGCGCCTGGTTTAGCCCGGATGGTAAAAAAATTATCTGGCGTGCCAGCCGTCCAAAAAAGGAAGAAGAAGTAAAAGAATACAAAGATTTCCTTTCCCAAAATTTGGTAGCGCCAACAAATATGGAAGTATTTGTGGCAAATGCAGACGGCAGTAATGTCAAACAGGTTACAAGTTTTGGCAATGCCAACTGGGCACCCAGTTATATGCCAGACAGCAAACGGATTATTTTTGCCAGCAATCATCAAAGTAAAAGAGGTTACCCTTTTAATCTTTATACAGTTAATGAAGATGGCAGCGGACTGGAAAAAATAACTGCCGAAAAAATCTTTGATGCTTTTCCAATGTTTTCACCAAATGGTAAAAAAATTGTATTCTGCAGTAATCGTAATAATGGTGGAACCCGTGATACCAATATTTTTATTGCCGATTGGGTTGAGTAATCACCTTTGAACTTTTCTGGCATCTTTTTCGTAAGTAATATCTTAAAACCTACTTATGAAATTTTTATTCTCTTTCTGTTTGCTTTTTTCAGTCATTGCTTTTAATAACTCATGTAAAAAAAGCGGGGGTCTTTCCGGTCTTGTTTCAATAAGCAGTGAAAATAATAAACAGATTGGCGCTTCGGCAAACGATCTGTTGAGCGCTGCAAATTATACTTCTTTAAAAATAGAAATTCAATACATGCCGGGCTTTGCTCCAGATGCTACAGCATTAAGCAACCTGGGTTCTTTTTTAAATACATTAATCAACAAACCCGGCGGCATATCAATTGTTCAAACACAAATTGCTGCATCAGGTAAAACAGTTTTATCATTAAACGAAATATCAGCTATTGAAAAAAACAATCGCACTGCTTACACATCGGGCAGCCAGTTAGGTGTTTATTTTTTATTTACTGATGGAGGCTATACCGATGCCAATGTGCTGGGGCTGGCATTTAGAAATACTTCTATGTGCATATTCGGTAAAACCATTCATGATAATTCAGGTGCACTTGGGCAGGTAAACAGAACTAAACTGGAATCTACAGTGCTGGAACATGAAGCTGCACACATCCTTGGTCTTGTTGATATAGGTTCAGCCATGCAGACAAATCATAAAGATGCTTCTCATGGAAATCATTGCAGCAATAGCAGTTGCCTTATGTATTATGCTTCGGAAACAACAGATGCACTTGGGTTTTTATTAACAGGCTCTATACCTGTGCTGGATGCTAATTGCAGAGCAGATTTGCATACCAATGGAGGCAAGTAACTTTATCTTTTTCCTAATTCAATTACTTCACAATCTTTAATTGCTGACCCATCTATAGCAAAACGGATGATAGTTCTTACTTTATGCCATCCATGTTTGCCGGCTGCACCAGGGTTCATGTGCAGGCAATTTAGCTTATCATCATACATCACTTTTAGTATATGGGAGTGGCCGCTTATAAAAAGCTGAGGTTTGTGCAGCAGTAATTCTTTTTTTGTTTCGGGGTTGTTTCTGGGAGGATAACCACCAATGTGACGCATCATCACTTTAACTTCTTCACACATAAAAACAATTTGTTCGGGATAAACAGTCCTTATATCCTGACCGTCAATATTTCCATAAACAGCTTTTAACCTCTTTTTCTCCTTTATCCTCATAGCAATATCTTCCGTTCCAAAATCCCCGGCGTGCCAGATTTCATCACAGTTTTTAAAATGTTCAAAAACCTGCTCATCTAAAAAACCATGAGTGTCTGATATCAGTCCAATTCTTGTCACGCTGTATTAATATTAAAATGTAAATTTACAGTAACAAACAAAGCAATGCCTTTTCACCGCAACTTCACCTATTATATTGACAAGCGCACCTGGAAATATTATTTTCTTATGCTTTCACTTTGCAAGGGGTTGTAAATTGCTTTTCACTTTCTTATTCATTATTTTTCATTTCTTATTCCTTATTTATTATGGCACACTATTATACATTGGGTAAAATCCCACACAAGCGACACACCCAGTTTCGCAAACCTGACGGAACATTGTATTCCGAACAGCTTTTTTCTACCGAAGGTTTCAGCGATGATTATTCCCTGCTTTATCATTGTTATCCGCCTACAATGATTACAAAAACGGATGAACCAATTGACGTATCACCAAAAGTAGCAGAAGAAAAAATGCTGAAGCATCGCAGTTTCGAAGGCTTTAACATAAAACCCGAAAAAGATTATTTGCTAAGCCGGAAGGCAGTATTGGTTAACAGCGATTGCCATATTGTGCTTGCATCGCCGCAAAGCGGCACCACCGATTATTTCTACAAAAATGCTGATGCAGATGAAATGATTTTTGTGCATGAAGGAAGCGGTACTGTAAAAACCCAGTATGGCGAATTGCCCTTTAGTTATGGCGATTACATTATTTTACCACGGGGAACCATTCATCAAATAAAATTCACTACCGATAAAAACCGGTTGTTTATTGTAGAATCTTTTACACCACTTCGTTTTCCAAAACGTTATATGAGTAAGTTCGGGCAATTAATGGAACATTCTCCTTATTGCGAAAGGGATATCCGGCCGCCGCATAATTTGCAAACAATAGATGAAAAGGGTGATTTCTTAATTAAAACAAAGAAAAAAGGGATATTATATGGGTTGCATTATGGTACTCATCCATTTGATGTAGTTGGATGGGATGGTTGCTGTTATCCCTACATTTTTTCTATTCATGATTTCGAACCCATTACTGGCAGGGTACATCAGCCGCCACCTGTTCACCAGACTTTTGAAACCAGTGCCTTTGTAGTATGTTCCTTCGTACCACGTCTGTATGATTATCATCCCGATTCAATACCTGCTCCATATAATCATAGTAATATCGACAGCGATGAGGTCATTTATTATGTAGCTGGAGAGTTTATGAGCCGCAAACATGTAACAAGGGGCATGATTACACTTCACCCCGCCGGCATACCACATGGTCCACATCCCGGTGCAGTAGAAAAAAGCATTGGAGCAAAAGAAACCAAGGAACTAGCTGTAATGGTAGACACCTTTCGTCCCTTACAGCTTACAAAAGAAGCACTGGATATAGAAAACCAGAATTATGTAATGAGCTGGGCTGAGTAATTGGGGCTTTCAGCTTTAGGTTTTCAATAAAACATTGGTTCCGGCTTTTCGTTTCAAGTCCTCACCCCGCTATGGCGGGGTTCCGGGCTTTCCACTTCAATCCGGCAGCCATTCAGCAATATACCTTCATTCATCAAACCCTAAGATTGTTATAGTTTTCATTTTGCATGGCATTATTCTTAGACAATTAAAATTTCGATAGAAAAAATGTATTCATATTTCTTTTCAACAAAAACCTGAATATGGAACTCAAAAAGCTTAATAAGCAAAAAATGAAAAAGAATTTTTAATTTTTTTAAATAAAATATTAGATGCTGTGATACCTTGCTGTAGCCTGTTTCAGACGAAATGCCCGTTTACTCAACTCAAATGTTAATAAAATAGTTCTTAAATAATTTTGATAGCACACCTCATACGTATATCTTTGCCGTCCGTTCAAAAAAAATGAACAAGTTCTTCTAAAAATTTCTCCCTGATTTAAGTAAAAATTTCTTCAAAAAAGATTGAAAAAATTTGGGTGATATGATAAAGGCACATACCTTTGCACTCCCAATTAAAAAAGGGGTAAAAAGTATAGCTTAAAGATCTTTGAAAGTTTGGAAACAGCAGCAATTAATCAATTGATTAACAAGGTAATGTTAGCGCAAATATTAATTTGAATTTGACGTTAATTTCCAATGAAATTACACAGTCAGATCAACAATTCATTTACAATGGAGAGTTTGATCCTGGCTCAGGATGAACGCTAGCGGCAGGCTTAATACATGCAAGTCGAGGGGTAACATGGGTAGCAATACCTGATGACGACCGGCAAACGGGTGCGGAACACGTACGCAACCTTCCCA
>JANNAM010000165.1:0-23570 GCA_031384415.1 Bacteroidota bacterium | reverse complement strand
TAAACCGCATCGTCAGCTCTCAGGTGCTCATAATCTAATGGATTCCTGTCCTTGATAGCATCATCATCTACCGCAGCATCCCTTCTTAAAGACTGCTTTACCCTTTTTACGGGAAGGCTGTCATTTACTTCGGCCGGTGTTGACGTAACTGCAGCAACTGCAACGGTATCCACTTTTGTAGTACCTGGCGTTATTTTTGCCTTCGTCTTGGTCTTAGTGGTTTTCTTTGTTGTGGGTCTCTTTGTTGCTGTTCTTGGCTTAGCTTTTTGGGCTTCGGCCGTGTACCCAAATACACCAAGGCATATTGCCAGCAAAAGATATTTTACAAAACGCTTTTTCATAGCTGTTTCTTTTTATTTTTTTAATATAGAGCAATTGATTTACCCTCAATAACCCTTCCCCCGTCTGGACCAGTAACTTTTACATTTTCAAAAGTAACTACCGAACCGGGGCCGCACCTGTTAATATATTGACGCAAAGATTCGATATTATTGCTACTGATTGAAGTAGATACAGCATTAGGGAAATTAGCACCAGAAAAATAAACAGTAGCACTATTTACACTGTATTTAGCTTCAAAATCAAAAGCTTCCAACTCTGCCCTGCAATAAGACTGACTTTTGAATTCAACAGAAGTCATCCTTACTTTACCTGAACCTATTTTAAAAATTGGATCTGGTATTCTTTTAACTCTAAAGGAATAATTACTTGGATGATTGTCAGCATTAACTGTAATACTTGCCGTACCTGGAGTTGTAACTCTTACCATTCTATTTGAGCCTGACCCACTGATTGTACCACCATTCATACTTACAGTCGTTTTATCCCATCCAACAGGCGAGCCGATAGTTACAGGATTATCAACTCCAATATAAAATACATTCATTTTATCAAGCATTACCGCAGCACCGCCGGGAATACCAACAGTGTATTCAACATCCTTTTCCAAATGCCCGGGAGAACCGTCACTTGGATTGGTATAATTAATTACGACATGTATTTTTTGGTTACCAGAGCCAGAAGCATTAAATTTTTTCTCCGCCACTCCTTTGTCATTTAAGGCAACCGAAGTACCTCCAATAGTTATTTGAGGTTTTGCAGCATCATTAAATGCGCCAACGCCAGCAGTTACAGTAAGTTCCTGCCCGGGCATTATATAAGTAGAACTGCTAACCGCAATAGGCTCAAACTTATTTAAAATGAATTTCACTGCCCCTATTTGCTCATGACAAAATGTAACCACCTGGTTCTCCGCATTTTTTATGTTGTTTTGAAATTTACTCAACATTGTTAATGCTGCTACAGTTGGTGTCATGTGAAAATAAGCAGTAGTGAAGTCTTTCTTAGTTCCCTCCTGGCCAATTGGAGGCTCAATATCAACTGGCAATGTTTTTTCATATTTTGCCCTGATATCCGGATGAAGGTTTAATATTGCTTCTTTATATGCTTTTAATTTTGCCTCCAATTTTTTACCCTCCCCGTTGGTTTCAAACAAACGAGTAGATGCATCCAGATTATCTTCTTTAAAATCTTCTTTTCCTTCACTCGTAATCACTAAATTGGCTGCTTTTTTGAGTTCAAGTTTTAAATCATTAATATATTTATCCATTTCGTCTGAAAGCATCTTGGCTGAGTCTGCTTTTGGAGACCATACTTGTGCTTTTTCTCTTGACTGAGGATCATCTAATTTAGCCTTTAAAGATTCAAAAACTGTAGTATTCGCTTTATCAATATTAGCACTGGAGTTTCTTAAACTTGTATCCACAGTTTTAAAAGCTTCTAATATCTCTGCTGAAACATTCAGCGCCAAAATAGCTGTTAACACCAGGTACATGATGTTAATCATCTTTTGCCGGGGCTCTTTAGGTAAAGCCATAGTAAGTTTATTTTAGATTGTCTATTTAAAATGTTGTTACTACAAACAGTTAAGTCCACAGGTATTAAATAATCCTGCTTATTAACTTATCTGCATATTATTGCCTTCCCTGCATTGCACTTAGCATATTGCCATAAACTGAATTCAGTTTGCCAAGGTTGCTTGCCAAAGCACCGATTTGTTCTTTTGCCTTGTTGGCATCTTCCACACTGTTCATCATTACCTGGCTTGCTTCTGCTAATTTGCCGTAAAAAGTATTCAGCGATTTAAGGTGGTTATTACTTTCCTTCAATTCCAGTTCATATATAGTGTTTAATGAGCTCAGGTTCTTTGTTAAGCCCTGCACCTGCTCATGAAAACCTTTTGCACTTTCAGACGCATTGCTAAAAGATGACATTGCATTGGCGCTGCTGGTAAAAGCTGCACTCATGCTGCCGATGGCAACAGTTGCTTCTTTTGTTTTATTACTGAAATCAGCAGTATTTTTTACCACATCACCAACTTCGGTAAGATTACCTACAGTTGAATTTAGTTTGCTGAAACTGTCGCCCAGTTTCTTAAGATTAGATGGATTTATTTCTGCTTCCTGCATCATTTTGTCCATAGATAATAATGGATTGCCTGCTGCCACTTCAGGAATGTCATCATCTTCTTCATGATGCTTTGGTTTTATCCACTCAATAATTGCATAAATTAAAAAGATACCCGTTTCTGTCCACATACCAATGGTCAGCATCATATCTGCATAAGACTGGTGCGTTAGTTTTGCCCACGCCGCAAAAATGATTACTGCTGCACCGGCACTAACCAACACATCAATAAGGGTTAAAAACGTCCTTTTTTTGTACTTCGCCATAACTTAAAATTTAAAAGTTTTAACTGGGGGTTATTTAAAGTTTGATATACACAAAAGTTTATTCATACCTGTATACTCAGATGCAGGCTGGTCCATTTAGCTGTTAATGCTGGAAATTTTGAACTACTATTTGCCACGTTTCTTTTGAGCCGGAGGTAAGTCAATAACACAACGGAAGCCAATGTAAGATTTAGCTGTATCCAGATACTCGTAATTACGGGTACTTGTTTGCAGAAAATAACCAACACTGTTCCAGCCACCACCACGAATTACTTTACGTTTCATACGGGGAGGGTCTGATGCTTTTGCATTGTAACGGATGTCGGGGTTTAAATCATGTTGAAAATTATAGCCGCCTTCGTAATATAAAGATGATGTCCATTCTGCCACATTACCAGACATATTATACAAACCAAAATCATTTGGCCAGTATGCATCTGCTCTTACAGTGTATAAACCTCCGTCTTCGGGATAGTTACCACGCCCGGGTTTGAAGTTGGCGAGTAAACAACCTTTTTTATTACGAAGATAGTAGCCTCCCCAGGGATAGGGTGCTTGTGAACGTCCGCCACGTGCCGCATATTCCCACTGGGCTTCTGTTGGCAGACGAAAATCTGACTCTGCAGCCTTTTTCTTAGACTCAAGAAAAGCGTTGAGGTAATGCGTTCTCCATTCGCAGAAAGCGGTGGCCTGTTTCCAGTTTACGCCAACTACAGGGTAATTGCCAAATGCAGGGTGATTGAAATATTTTTTTGCCATTGGCTCATTGTAAGAATAAGCAAAATCACGTATCCAGCACAATGAATCAGGATAAACAGGTATTTTATCTCTTAAAATAAATTTGCCACGTGGAATGCTAACATCCCTGTTCATGGCAGCAGCTTTATAATCGAATATTTCTGATTGGTAAACAATTTTGTTGGCGTCAAGTTCTTTTTTACCAAAAATGCGGTTGTCCGGAGTAACAAGAATAGCATCTAATTTTTCCAGAGTAGCTTTATCAGCCCATTTAATTGTTTTTGCCTTTTTCCAGTCTACATATTCATTACCATCAGACCCCTGCTTAATCATACCCATCAGTTTTGCAGCTATTGAGTCACGTACCCAGTTTGTAAACTGGCGGTATTCATTGTTGGTAATTTCAGTAGCATCCATCCAGAAGCCACTTATTGAAACTTGTTTGTTACGGGCTGTGTAAGCATAGTTTACATCCTCATCGCTGGGGCCCATGTGGAATGTTCCGGGCGGAACAAATACCATTCCCGGAGGCTTGGTCAGGCTCCATCTTGCCCCGGGCTCAACACCATGTAACTGGCCATCATTGGGTAATGATTTACCACCTTTATTTTTTCCACCAAGCATCTTACAGCTTGTGGCAGATGTGACAGCGGCTATGGCTATCAAGTAAAATAACCTGTACTTCATTGTATTTAAACTTTGAGGGTATTGGCAAATGTAATGATTATTTTGATTTATCAATATAAATGAACCAATTCTGCCGTATTTTTTTTAAAGTAGTTTTTGCCCCGAAATGGGTAAACGGTAATTGCTTCTGAATATTGCATTGACTTTATGATTTATAAATTTTTTATGCAATCGTTCCCGGCATTTGCGCTTTTCTATTAATCCCCATATTCAATTACCTAAGCTGCTGTTAACCACTTCCAGCAATGCTTTCACCGTTTTAACCGGTAATTTGCAGGTGTAATTTTTACACAAAAAAATAAGTGTTTCATCCTTTGTATTTTTTTCTTTTAACAAAGGAAAATCTTCTTCGCCGGCCCCACTACTTTGCAAAACTTTATTCGGCAGGTATTCACCCAATAATTCGTTTCTTACAACTGCATTATTACTGCCAACAATTACCACTTCATTAATGCCATAAACCTGTTTCAAAATACCTGATGCCCAAACTGCAAATGAGGCCGGATATTTAACAATTGCTGCCGAAATTGAAGAGGTCATTTTAGCGGCTGTTTCAAACCAGTCCTTCCTGTTAAAAATCACCGACAGGTAAAAAAGATTTTCGGCCATTATACTGTTGCCAGATGGAGTAGCGCCATCATACACTTCTTTTTTTCTTATAATAACATCTGTTTGCTTTTTTTCTGTGAAGAAAAAATAACCCGATTCGGGGTCTGTAAAATATTCAATTACGTACTCAGTCAAATGTTTTGCTGTAAGCAAATAATTTTGGTCAGATGAAATTTCCTGGAGGTTGATACATGCCTGTATAAGGTATGCATAATCATCCAGGAAAGCAGGGTATTTTGCCACATCCTTTTTATAGGTATGATAAAAACCCTTCTCTTCCCCCCCTATCCGGAATTTACTGATGATAAAACGAAGATTACTTTCTGCCAGTTGCCTGCAATGATCCCAACCCAGGGCGGCAGCGGCTTTGCAAAGAGCTGTTATCATTAGTGCATTCCACCCAAGTAAAATTTTATCGTCAGTTTGTGGCCTTATTCTTTTAGTTCTTTCTGCAAGCAATTTTGCAAGACAGGCATTTATTTTATGATCAAATTCAACTGCTCCAATATTATTATCTGAAATAAAATCTTGCTTACTTTTTATGATACGCAATATGTTTTTTCCTTCCCAGTTGCCATTTTCACTCACATCAAAGTAACTGCAAAACATTTCTGCATCCTCATTAAGTATATTACACACTTCATCTTTTTGCCACACATAACATTTTCCTTCCTCACCTTCACTATCGGCATCTAATGCCGCATAAAAACCGCCATCAAGGTGCATCAGTTCTCTTTCAATAAAACCTATTGTTTGTAAAATGGTATTTTGGTATAATTCGTTTTTTGTTAGCTGGTATGCATCACAAAGCACAGAAATAAACAAGGCATTGTCATAAAGCATTTTTTCAAAATGTGGTGCCAGCCATTCATTATCGGTGCTGTACCTTGCCAGTCCGCCGCCAGCCTGATCATAAATACCTCCCTGTATCATTTTATCAATCGAAAGCAATGCCTGTTGCAAAGCTGCTTCTGTTTTTGTAAAATGATAATACCCCAAGAGGTATTGTATGGTAAAAGTTTGTGGAAACTTGGGTGCTTTGCCAAAACCGCCCCATACTTTATCGGCTGTTTTTAAAATGTTTTCAAATATGGCATTGCAATTTTCTTTTGTAAACACCCCTTCTTCAGTTTGTTTAAGTTGGCCAAAAAGATTAGACTGCTGCAAATGAGCAGTCAGGTTTTCTGCCTGCGCTTCTATTTCATTTCTTTTTTCCTGCCACGATTTATTTATTGCAATTAAAACCTCTGACCACGAAGAACGGTTGAATGCCTTTACCGGTGGAAAATAAGTGCCGCCATAAAACGGTTTTGCGTCCGGCGTAAGAAAAACATTTAGAGGCCAGCCCCCACTTCCTGATATGGCCTGCACGGCATCCATATATATATGATCAAGGTCAGGGCGTTCTTCCCTGTCAATTTTTATATTGATAAAATGCTCATTCATGATTGTTGCCACCCCTTCGTTTTCAAAACTCTCTTTTTCCATTACGTGGCACCAGTGGCAGGCAGAGTAGCCAATACTTACCAATATGACTTTATCTTCAGCCTTTGCTTTTTGCAATGCTTCTTCGCCCCAGGCAAACCAGTTTACCGGGTTGTGGGCATGTTGCAGCAAATAGGGGCTCGTTTCGTTTATTAACTGGTTGGTAAAATTAGCTGACATAAATAATTTTCTGCAGTAAAGGTAATTACAGGCAGTTAGGTTTTAATAGCTGAAAGAAACTTACAAGCTGTTGAAAAAGTAGTAGCCCCGTGTTAAATAGGTTGTAACAGTACTATAAATTTATATTGGGACTTTTTTACTGCATCTGGGTTTCCAGAAGCAAAAGATTTATAAAATCTACTCCTTCTTTCTTAAGTCAGACAAGTACAACTCAAGTGCACTTACCATACTGGGAGCCTTAGGTTGTGGGGCTTTAATGTCTAAGTTAAGACCGGCTTCTTCGGCTGCTTTAAAGGTATTGGGCCCAAAAGCGCCTATTTTGGTGCCGTTTTGCTTAAATTTAGGAAAATTCTCCATCAGGCTTTTTACACCGCCGGGTGTAAAGAAACAAATAACATCATAATTTCTTCCAATTACTTCCTTAATGTCGTTGCTGATGATGCGATACAAAACAGGGGTGGCAAATCCGCAATTATTATTTTTTAGCCAGTTGGTTATTTCGCTGTCAAAAGATTCGGAGCAGGGGTAAAGGAATTTTTCGTTGTCTTTGTGCTTATTAATTACGTCAAAAAGGCTTTTGTTAGTACCATCGGCGCCAAAAAACACCTTCCTTTTTCGGTACAATATAAATTTTTGAAGATACAGCGCCACCGCTTCTGTAATGCAGAAATACTTGGTATCCTGCGAAACGCTCACTTTCATTTCATCGCAAATCCTGAAAAAATGGTCAATGGCATTGCGGCTGGTAAATACAACAGCCGAATAATTAGCTATTTCAATCTTTTGTTTGCGGAAGTCTTTGGCAGGGATGCCATCTATTATAATAAAGGGATGAAAGTCAAGGGCTACATCAAACTTTCTCGCCAACTCAAAATACGGAGATTTCTCACCTTCGGGTTTAGGCTGGGTAATAAGTATCCTTTTTACTTCTGCCGAGTGACCGGCTTTGTTTGAACCGTTTTTAACCATACTAGTCTCCAAATGGTTCTGCAAAACTACAGGTTTTTACTTAACAAAAGCAATAATGCTTTGTAAATCAATAAAAGGGGTAGCACTTCTAAGGCTATTACAAGCAAAAAGAAATGCACCCGGCTAACTTTTAAATTATTTCGCACCAGTCCATAGCATCTGAAAAAGCGCAGCAAAAATAAAAATGCTGATAATATTACCGAAAACCCAATGGCGATATTTACAATTGCCGTTTCAGAAAAAGCAAGCACAAACAAAAAGGGCAACATCAAAATACCGATAATCTTATTAATAAGAAAAACAATAAACACATACCTGGTTATAATTTCCCCATCCCCTGTAAGCCATCCTGTAAATTTTAATACAAGGAATTTCATTCCGTAAATAACTGATACCAAGGAAACACAACCTGCCATCAAAAGCCACTTGTTTTGATACTGAATTACCTGATTGTACTGCAGCAGGAAATAAACATACAGCCCGCCGGATAGAAGAAAAAAAAGATTGAATAGCAGCGAGGGTAGTTTTGCCTGCAGCAACTGGTCGGTAAGCTGGCTTTGCCGCAGCGATGTGTTAAAAAAAACACGGAACAACGTATCAAAATATCTTGCAAAAAAGAAACGCAGCAATGCCAGTAACAATGCTGTTGCCGCCAACAGGTAAAACAAATAATCTTTATCGGTTCGTTGCTTAATTACCACCGGATATTGTTCTGCTATAATAGTATCCCTGATAAACCTGTTATTTAATAAAATAAAAGCCGGTGTATCTTTTAAAGCTACTGGTTTGAGTGAATCTATAGTTGATACAACTGAATCTTTAGGTTGTGCTGTTAATAAAGCAGGCAGCAGCCAGAATAATAAAAGAAAAAAATACACCTGCTTCACTGATAAAAATTATTTTCAGCAAAAGTAAAGGCAACCCGGCAGATTTTTAAAAGTAATTGATGTAACCAAAATGTATTTTGGAGGCTTCTCTTATATTAAAAGGCACATCTTTTCTTTTACCAACAGCATAACTGATATTAAGCAGGCCAAACTTAGTTTCAAACACAAGCCCAAGCCCGCCACTTACAAAATTGTTGCTTACATTGACAGACTGGTATTTGGTTTTTACATAAGCGCCATCCGCAAATCCAAACAGGTAAGATTGCAGACCTAATAAATAACGATATTCAATTGTGCCAACTCCATACTGAGTTGCATAAATACTTTCTTCATCAAAACCCCTCAGCAGTTTATAGCCCCCAATCTGGAACAATTCATTTCTGAAAATACTCTGGCTGGTAAAAAACCCACCGCTGAGCATTGTTTTAAAAGTTGCCCGCTTACCAACAGGAATATAATGTGCCCCCGAAATTTTTATTTTTAACTGATACGATTTGGCTTTTACCGAATCGTACAAACTTGCATAATTAAAAGCAGGGTCTTTAAGGTTGATAATATCATTGTTTTTCTTCACATTCTTTATCCCTACAGTAGAAAATAACTTTATTTCATTGCCGCTCCTTGGATTGAACCTGTAATTGGTTTTGTTCCGCTGGTAATCCAGCCCTACATTAGCAGAGTTTACATCAATATTGGGTGGCAATTTTTTAGTGGCTTTCACCACATTGGTATCTACACCATTGGCAAGTAAAAAGCTGTTTTGCCATTGCACAAATATTTTTCCGGATTGATTGGCTGATAAAAGATATTGTGCTCCCAGTTGGGCATTTATTTGCAAAAAGGAAGAATCTTTTTTAAACAAATCAAACAAAAAATCAAATCCGAAATTAGAATTGAAAATATAAGGCTGCTGATAACCCAGGTTTAACCTCGGCGATTTACGCTGCAACTGCTGCCAGTTAAGTAAAATAGTTTCGCCACCGGCCAAAGCATTTTGCAAATCAAGTTTTACATCGCCAGTTAATTGAAACTTGTTGGTAACACCATCTCCCGGAAGCAGGCCAATCAAAGCATTAAACTGGCTGCTGCGTTTTGGAGCCAGGTATAAATTTAAAAGCGATCCGCTGCCAAGCATAGTAATATTATAGGGTTGCGTCTCCTGCAGGTAAGGCAATTGAGATAGCTTATTACTCACCTGCTGCAATTTATCTTTACTGTAAATACCACCTTTAGGGATGTTTAAGTAATGATATAAAAACTTCTTTGAAATTTTTACTTTGCCGTAAACCCTGATGCTGTCAATATGATATAAAGGGCCGGTTTTTACTTTCAGCAATGCATCCATCTTATCGTCCTGCAGTATTACACTGTCTAAAAAAATCTCAGCAAAAGGATACCCATTTTTTTCGTAGTAATTTAAAATACGCTGCTGCAATTTTTGCAGTTGCATTATATCAATTGGTTTATCAGAAAAATTATTTTCGATAAACCCGCTTTCATCCATCGCCTTTTTTTCAATGCCCGATGGCTGCAATTTTATCCAGTAATATTTTTTTCCGGCAAAAAGGTTAACAGAAGTTGTATTGGCGTCAAACCATACACTGTCAACTGAAGCAGTTGGATAGCCTTTGGACTGCAGCAGCGCTGGTAATTTATTTACATACTGAATACATTGCACCTGGCTGCTAAAAGCGGTTTGCAATTTCAAATCCTGCGGATTAAAGGAAGTATCTTTGCTTACATAATTAATAATTAACCGATGCGGAGAAGGCTGCTGGCCAGAAAGACTTGTATGAAGAACGGACAACATTAAAAATGTAATCAACTGTTTTGTATTGCCAAATGTTTTTGAATGCATCATATTGCTGCCCAAATCTAAAATTAAAAATCTAAAACCCTGCCTGTGGCCAACAGGCACTGAAATTATTGTCAGGCATTTACATACATATTCCCTTTTGCAAACAGGCCTGCCATTATTGCAACTTTCACTTTTCTACTTCATTAAGACAAAAGGAAGAGTTGATTGCTGCTTTGGTGAAGGAGATAAAGCCCCTCCTATACTTCGGCCGGTTGACGGAGAGGGAGATGGGGAAAAACAATAAGAAGATTTTAGCGGAGGTTGATAAAGAACTTATTTCAACTCTTTACTTTGGCGGCGGCACACCAAGTATTTTAACTGCCAATGATTTGAAATTGATTTTTGAGGCATTGGGTAAAAGATTTGTTTTTGCACCTGATATTGAAGTTACTTTAGAAGCAAACCCCGATGATATTACAGATGATAAACTGAAGATGTGGAAAGCCATTGGTATTAACAGGCTGAGTGTTGGCATACAAAGTTTTTTGGAACAAGAACTGCGTTGGATGAACAGAGCACACACCGCAGCCGAATCATTGATATGCATTGATAAGATCAAAGATGCAGGCATTAGCAATTTTTCTGCCGACTTAATTTATGGCTCGCCATTACTAAGTGATGAAGACTGGAAAAGAAATGTGGACATTATGATTGAGAAAAACATTCCTCATATCAGTTGCTACGCTTTAACAGTGGAACCAAAAACGGCTTTGGATAAAATGATTGCACAAAAAAAGAAACAACCTGTTGATGCAGAAAGACAGGCAGCCCAGTTTTTATTATTAATGAACTGGATGGAGGAGGCTGGTTACGAACATTATGAAATAAGCAATTTTGCAAAACCAGGTTACAGAAGTAAACACAACAGCAGCTACTGGGCCGCAGAAAAATATTATGGCTTCGGCCCATCGGCACATTCTTATGATGGTAAAAGCAGGAAATGGAATATTGCAAACAATGCTTTGTATATTCAGTCACTGCAAAAAGATATTATTCCATTTGAAGAAGAAATACTTACCCCGACACAACATCTGAATGAATACATTATGACATCGCTGAGAACAATGGAGGGATTGAGCCTGGGAAAAATCAGCTCGGAATTTGGGAATGACAAGAGTAAAATAATTGAGGGAGCAAGTAATAAGTATGAAACCACCGGAAAAGTAGAAATAAAAAACAACCACATTATTTTAACGAAAGAAGGAAAACTATTTGCAGATGGAATTGCAGCAGATCTATTTTTTTAATGATGTAAACGCTTCCTCAATTGCTTTATTAATTCTGCAGCAGCAAGGCAACCTATCATGATGATGACAGCAGTAGTACTAAAATTTGAAAAAGATAAAGGCATCTTTATTTATTCTTGCTTAAAGTTACAACAAACTTCAAAGCAAAGTTGCTTCAATTTCCTTAAACCCATCTTTAGCCGGCAACCCTTCCCAGAGTATTTTATAAATGGCAATAGCGATGGGCATATCTGCATCAATACCTTGATTGATGGCATACATACACTTGCTGGCATTATAACCTTCGGCCACCATGCTCATTTCAAGTTGTGCTGCTTTCACCGAATAGCCTTTACCAATCATGTTGCCAAAACTCCGGTTTCGGCTGTGCAGCGAATAGCAGGTTACCAGCAAATCGCCGAGATAAACTGATGCCGCATAGTTTGTCTGGTGCTGCAAAATTGCTGCCTGGTCATGTTCTATTGAACCAACCTGAATATTTTGCACCCCGAGCTTTCTTAAAAACCCCGCCATTTCATCAGCGCTGTTTGCAATTAATACACTTAAAAAATTATCGCCGTAATCAAGTCCGTGTGCAATGCCCGAGCCTACAGCGTAAATATTTTTTAGCACAGCAGCATACTGCACACCATAAATATCATTGTTTTCAATTGTATTGAGATAACTGGTTTTAAAGTAAGCAGCCAGTTCTTTTGTAACCGTTTCGTCTTTGCCTGAAAAAGTTAAGTAAGACAATTTTTCTGCCGCCACTTCTTCGGCATGGCATGGGCCGAGCACTGCAAAATAATTTTTCAAATCAACATCAAATTCATTTTGCAGATAATCATTCAGCAACAAGTTTTGTTCGGGCAAAATTCCTTTTATAGCCGAGATGATTTTTTTTCCTTCAAATATATTTTTATCTAACCCGGTCAACACTGCTGCTGCATAAGCAGAAGGCACAGCAATCACAATGCAATCCGACTGCTGAATAACTTCGGCAGCATTGGTAGTTAATTTTAATTTAGAAACATCAAATTGTGCAGATGAAAGATATTGTGGATTGTGATGGCGGGTTTGAATATGTTTGATTGCAGCTTCGCTGCGGTTCCACCAATAAATAGTATTTCCGTTGTCGGTTAAAATTTTTGCCAGGGCTGTTCCCCAACTGCCGCTTCCTAATATTCCAAACTTCATAGTTCATGGTTGATGGTTCATGGTTGAGGTTCTTTATGAAACAGTTTCTGCTATGAACTATCAACTATAAACTATTAACTAAATTATAATCCCAACTTATCCACTGCCAGCTGTGCCGCTATCTGGCTGGCATCTTTTTTATTATAGCCCTTGCCTTCGGCGACAAGTTCGCCGTCAACAGTGGCACCAATGGTAAAAAGGCGGCGGCCATTTTCAAATTTTTCTTCCAGTGTTTCAAACTCAAGTGCTTTACCATTTTTATTAGCCCAGCCATACAGCCTGTTCTTAATATTGATTTCAATAATTTCCAGGTCATCAATAAACAAATGTGGCATGATGATATATTTCTCCACCCACTTTTGAGTAGCCGCATAACCTTTGTCTAAATGCACAGCGCCTATCAGGGCTTCTAATGTGTTACCAAAAATCTGTGAAATTTTAAGGGAGTTATCGTACTTATTATAAAAAGTAATTTTCTTAAGCCCCATTTTCAATGCAATGTCATTCAGCATCTGGCGGTTTACCATTTTGCTCCGCATTTCGGTTAAAAAACCCTCGCCCTTGTAAGGATACTTTCTAAAAAGATAATGGGCAACTATGGAACTCAGCACTGCATCGCCTAAAAATTCAAGGCGTTCATTGTTCTCATCAGCGCCTTCTCTAACACTGCGGTGGCTGAGGGCTGTTTTGTAAAGTGCAACATCACCGGGAGTAAAACCCAAAACATTGTTGAGTTGTTTTTTAAACTCCCTGTTTTTTTGCGGACCGTTAAATAAGTTTTTAATGAATTGCACGTGTGCAAGATAAAAAAAGGGATTGAATAAACCTTGTTGGATGTTTAATGATATCACAGCAGGTTTATATCACTTAAAAAAAGAAATTCTTTGTATATATTTACAACATGAAAAAAGAAATTACTTTCCTTGTTCATGAAGCAGAAGAAGGGGGGTTTTATGCTGAGGCTGTTGCTATAGGTATTTTTGCCGAAGGCGAAACTGTAGAAGAATTAAAAGAAAATATCAAAAGTGGTATTATTTGTTACTTTGAGAATGCTGCAGAAGTTCCCATGTTTGCACATCTTCATTTTGTGAAAGATGAAATCCTTGCTTTATGAAATTACCCAGGGATGTTTCTGGAAAAGATATCGTAAAATTGCTTGAAAACTTTGGTTACTTTTTTGTTCATCAAAAAGGCAGCCACATAAAAATAACTACACTTCAAAACGGCGAACATCATTTAGCCATACCAAATCATAACCCCATAAAAATTGGAACATTAAATGCCATTTTATCTCAGGTAGCTAATCACTTTGGTATAACAAAAGAAGATGTAATGAAGAAAATATTTTAGCACTAAGGTTTACACTAAAACTTATGAGAAAATTTCAAATCCATTTATTAGTTATGCCAAATACTTCTTCACAATCACACTGGCATTGTGCCCGCCAAAACCAAAAGTATTGCTGAGGGCTGCATTAACAGTGCGGTGCTGTGCTTTATTAAAAGTGAAGTTGAGTTTAGGATCAAGTTCGGGATCATCGGTAAAATGGTTGATGGTTGGCGGAACAATATCTTTTGTAACAGCCATAATACATGCTAACGCTTCTAAAGCGCCTGCAGCACCAAGGCAATGCCCTGTCATACTTTTTGTAGCGCTGATATTCAGATTGTATGCATGGTCTCCAAAAACACTTAGTATCGCTTTGGTTTCGGCAATATCACCAAGCGGTGTAGAAGTACCATGAACATTTATGTAGTCAATATCGCTTGCAACCATGCCTGCATCTTTCAAGGTAGCGTTCATTACATTTTTTGCTCCGAGCCCTTCGGGATGCGGCGCAGTAATATGATGGGCATCGGCAGTGGCACCGCCACCTGCTATTTCGCAATAAATTTTTGCACCTCTTGCCAATGCATGGTCAAGGCTTTCTAAAATTAAAACACCAGAGCCTTCTCCCATTACAAATCCATCCCTGTCTTTATCAAAAGGGCGGCTGGCTGTTTGTGGGCTATCGTTTCTTTCGCTTAATGCTTTCATGGCATTAAAACCACCAACACCAGCAGCGCTAACAACAGCTTCGCTTCCGCCGGTAATGATAATATCTGCTTTATCAAGCCGTATATTATCAAAAGCATCAATGATGGCATTGGTAGAAGAAGCACATGCAGAAACTACTGCAAAGTTGGGCCCCCGGAAACCATGACGTATAGAAATTTGCCCTGCGGCAATATCCAAAATCATTTTGGGAATAAAGAAAGGGTTGAAACGTGGCGTACCGTCGCCTGTTGCAAAATTGATCACTTCTTCCTGAAAAGTGATTAAACCACCGATGCCGCTTGCGAAGATGACACCAACTCTGTCGGGATCAACGTTTTCTTTACTGATGCCTGCATCTTTCACAGCTTCGTCGCTTGCAATTAATGCAAACTGGCAGTAGCGGTCAATTTTACGGGCTTCTTTTCGGTCGAGATAATTAGTGGGTTCAAAATCTTTAACCTCACAGGCAAATCTTGTTTTAAACTTTGTAGTATCAAATTGTTTAATAAAGTCGCAGCCGCTTACACCATCAGCAAGCCCCTGCCAATATTCGTTAACAGTTTTGCCTAACGGAGTAAGGGCACCTAATCCGGTTACAACTACTCTTTTTAAAGCCATAAAATTTGCCTGTGATAATTAAATATTACTTGGCGTGTTCTTCCAAATAAGTAACAGCCTGTCCAACGGTAGTGATGGTTTCGGCCTGTTCATCAGGAATAGAAATATTAAATTCCTTTTCAAATTCCATAATTAATTCTACGGTGTCCAAACTATCGGCACCTAAATCGTTGGTAAAAGAAGCTTCAGGGGTAACTTCCGCTTCATCTACTCCTAATTTGTCAACAATAATTTTCTTTACTCTTGTTGCAATGTCTGACATGGTAATTAAATTTAGTTATTACTGTGGGCAAAAATATACATTTTGGAATAAATACAAAGAAATATAAAAAGCCTCACCTCCCTCCCTCCTGTTCCCCGAAATAATCGGGGGTATGCTGCAAAAGAAAGAAGGCGGTACTGCAAACATATCCGGATGATATTTCTTCCAAATCAACATTATCCCTTTATTACCAATATTTCAATCTACTTTTCAATGTCCGGCTTTTCCTCCCCTTTCAGGTTCCCTGATAAGGAAAGTGAACGAAGTTGAAGAGCTAGTCTTTTTACACAAAAAATTGTATATTGTATTTCCTTCAGCAACAAAAGCAACTACACTTTACCAAAAACAACCTGTTATGGCCTTAAAACAAATAGACCACGGCACAAAAGAATACAAGCAAATGGTTGCTTTGCGGATGGAAATCTTACGCAAACCTCTGGGGCTGGGTTTTACTCCCGAAGAATTGGCAAATGAAAAAGAAGATATTTTAATAGGTGCTTTCGACGAAGAAGAAATGCTTGCCTGCTGCCTGCTTACAAAAGCCGAAAACAAAAGCCTGCGCCTGCGGCAAATGGCTGTTCAAAATAATTTACAGGGTAAGGGCATTGGCGCCAGCATGATGAACTTTGCCGAAACTGTTGCCCGGGATAAAGGTTATAAAAAAATGGTAATGCATGCCCGTAAAACAGCGCTGGGCTTCTACGAAAAGTTAGGCTACAAAGTAACGGGCGATGAATTTGAAGAGGTAACCATTCCGCATTATGTGATGGAGAAAAAATTATAAAGAAGTTTTTGCTAAAAGAGAAAAAGAGTTGGTTCAAATTTTCCCCTTTTATCTTTTGACCTCTTAGCTAATATTTATTGTTTTGCAATTTTCGCCGCCAGTATTTTTCTTGCTTCATGCACATCATCTCCGTCAAATGCATCTTTGGGTATTATAAAAAACGAACGGCTGGTAAAATACAAGTGAAAAAAGTGTGGGCTTTCCATCCATAAACTAAAATCTTTCCAGGGCCAGTTTCTTCCGCCATTTTCATTTTCAATTCTGAATTCATCTTCATACAAAACAACCCTAAGTTTGTCTTTAAATGTGGCAGATTTTTTATACACCATCCTGGGCAATAAAAACCAAAACACAATCATAAGTACAAACCACATGGCCGAAAAAGCCAGAAAAGCAAGCGGCTGAATTTTTTTTAGATAAAAAAGAACGGCTGAAAGAATGGCAAATGCATTTACAAGTATTATCATTATTTTAATTTCACGACGGGTTATAAAATGATAACGCAGCGCCTGCAAAACTTTGCCTTTGTTATAAGTAAAAAATTGTGATGTCATGGCCGCAAAGATAAGTACTGGATACCGGATGATTAATTACAAACATCTCCGGCCATTTTTCCGCCACCATCTACAGGCATTCCGCCAATGGCTTTGCCTCTTAAGGTTGCCATTTTAAATTCAATGCGGTTATTTTTGGCTTTCCCTTCCGGTATACTGTTGTCTTCAATTGGTTTGTTACTTCCAAAGCCAACTGCAACCAGGCGTTTACAATCCACTCCCTTTTTGATAAGCCATTGGCAAACTGCCAGCGCTCTTTTTTCAGAAAGAGTTTGACTCCTTGTTTCATCGCCGCCGGCACTCAAATGGCCTTCTACCCTCATCAGTGTGATATAATCTTTTGCATCTAAAAATGTTTTCACCTGTTGCAATGCTGCATCACTTTCTGCAGTTAAAACAGCCGAGCCGGTTTCAAACAGCACTGGCTTAGCCAGCACCAGCCCGCCATTTTCAATTTTGGGCAATTGCGCCAAACAAGCTATTGAAATAAAAATAGCAATAACTGATAACAACATTATTTTTTTCATGGCAAATTATTTATTCAAATATTCAACTTTATAATTCATACTGCAATACCCTGCACAGGGTAATTATGCATTAACTCATTGCAGTTCCTTTTCACTCACACTCCATTCGCCCAGTTTGTCTCCTTTTATTCCAATAAATTCAAGCTTAAGCATCCGTTCATTCTTTTTTCCATTAACTGTAACTTTTGCAAAATTATGTTCCTGCACCAAAGTACCCGCTATCCGCTGCGGATTATTAAGTTCGGCTCCCCTCACTTTTACTAAACCTGCAGTAAAAGACGACGTGGTAACATCATACAACGGAAACAATCCCGGCCTTTCCATTTTTATCACTTCGCTGAAATGCCTGTCGCCGGTAAAAAAAACAACTCCCTTTATTTTATAATCAGCTAAAAAATTCATGAGTTCGTTATACTCGGCAGAATAATTTTTCATACACTCCGCAGATGTAGATTGATTTAATACCTGGCTGCCGGTGGCAATAATTTTAAAAGTGGCTTTGCTGTAAAGCAATGCATTCTTTAACCAGTCCATCTGCATCTTTCCAAAATACTTTTTATCTGTATTTAGCTTGCCGTTTATGGTGTCTTTCATTTCATCGGTGCTTCTGAAAAACCGGTCATCAGTTAAAAAAATATCAACATCGCTGTAGCTCACCAAAGAATAAATCCCTTTACCATCCTCGCCATATGCCGGATTTAAAGAATAATTCATAAATACTTTCCTGCTCTCTTCTTTCAGCAAATAATTTTTGCCTGCGTCGTTGGGCCCAAAGTCGTGGTCATCCCAAATTGAATATTGCGGCATGGATGCCATAAATTTTTGCAGCACCGGCGTTGCCCTGTCGTGGCTTGCCCGGTAATTCAATCCCCAGCTTGTAAAAAAATCTACTTCACGGGTGTACCAGTTATCGCCCAGCCACAAATTAAATGCTGCAGGAATTTTTGCCATTGTTTCAAAAATGACAGAATCGCTGCCGTAAGGTTTTCCGGGACGATCAAATTCGGGTTCATTAAAATATGCACAGCTTCCGGTAAGAAAAGTAAAATCAGGTGCCGGCTTGCGCCATTGCCACAAATCTTTAGTGGCAAATTTTGTGAGGAAAGAAACAACAACAGGTTTTCCATTTATAATAACTGAATAAGTATAAGCCGTGTTCATCTTTAACCCGTTCAGTTCAATTTTAATTGGGTTAAATTCTTTCCCCAATTCTCCTTTATAACTTACTATCCCAGTTTCCGGACCGCTTAATTTTTTATCGGGGTTTGTTGCATTGAATTTTACAGCAACCGATTTTACGTCGGGAGTTACTTCCAGCCAGATGGTTGCGTTGCGTATTTCAACATTGCCTGCCCATGGGCCACTTACAAGACCGGTTTTATTTTGTGCCAAAATTTTGGCAGAGAAAACACCAGCAAAGGCAAGCAAAAACAAACTGCAGAGTAATTTTTTTATTAGCATATTTTTGAGATTATGTTTTTAAAGAAAGCAGCCAACAAATATAAGCACAATCACTCCATCCTTTGCATAACCCTTTTGTTAAGCATTGCTTTTTTTGCATGCAATGAAAAAAGAGAAGAAAGAAAAATTGAACGGTCATTCTACTACTGGAAATCGGTTTTTAAAATATCTGATTTTGAAAAACAGCAATTAGATTCGCTGAAGGTAAAAACATTGTACATAAAGTTCTTTGATGTGGACTGGGATGAAGCAGCCAGCCAGCCGCTGCCAAAAGCTGTTATAAAATTTGCTGATTCTTCTTTTAAAAAATATAATATTATCCCAACCATTTTCATCACCAATGAATGTATTCAAAAAATTGATTCGGCACAGGTGCAAATACTGGCTGACAATATTTACGCATTGACCCGGTCTCTTATCAACAACAATAATTTAAATCCTGTTACTGAAATTCAAATTGACTGCGACTGGACAGCTTCTACCAAAGACAATTATTTTTTGCTGCTGAAAAAAATTAAATCACAATTGCATAATGCTGCTTTCACAATTTCTGCCACCATACGGCTGCATCAAATAAAATACATTGGCAAAACCGGAGTTCCCCCGGTTGACAAAGGCCTGCTTATGTGCTACAATATGGGCAATCTTAAAAACCCGGCTACCATAAATTCTATTATTGAAACAGAAGAATTGAAAAAATATATTGGAACCCTTTCCAGTTATCCTTTGCCATTAGATGTTGCCCTGCCTTTGTTTGGCTGGAAAGTTTTGTTCAGGCAAAATGAATACAAAGGCTTAATTCAAAACCTGCCAGATGCTATTTTTGCAAATTCATTTATAAAAAAAGATGGCGAACGTTACGAAGTGTTAAAAGATACTTTGTTGCAGGGTTACGATTTAAAAAAAGGCGATATGCTCCGCTATGAAGAAAGCAGCTATGATGAAATAATTGCTGCGGGCACTGAACTAAGTAAGCAATTGAAAAATACCCAACCAAGGGTATCACTCTACCATTTAGATTCTGTACTTTTAAACAAATACACTTTACATGAACTGGAAACTATTTATAACAGCCTGCGTTAGCACAGCGCTTGTTTCTTTTCCGCAAAATATAATTGGCTGCGGCCCCGATACCGACCCTTACGATTATTACACTTCTTTCTTTCACCAGGATTTGCCTGATGCAAAAGGCTACCGGCCCTTTTATTATACTGGTTACAATTTTTTGTATGACGAAAATGAACCCGTTAATTTACCGGATGTGCTGGCAAAAGAATGGGCGGGATTTTGCGGCGCCCCCGTTACTGAATCAGATGCAAAAGTATTTGTAAACAAATTTGCCTGGAAGGATTTAAACAATCTTTATTTCCATCTTGAAAAAAACAAACCACTCACCATTCCCGATTCTGTTAAGCGAAACAACATGACGGGTTATTTTATGAAAACTAAAAACCTTGAAACACTGGGTTATTTAATGTATGCAAAACAAGTGGAACCTTTTGTAACCGGCGGCGGCGATTATTGGGAAGCACCCAAAAGAGATTCTATGAAGATGGATAAGCTGATTAAAAACGGCTTCCAGTTATTGAATACAGCTAAGCAGGATTTTATAAAATTGCGATTCACATACCAGGTTTTGCGGCTTGCTCATTACAGCGGCAGGTACAAAGATGTAATTGAATGGTACGATAAGCATGCAATCTATCCTGAAAATACTTCGGAATTAAAAAATTGCTGCCTGGCATTAAAGGCCGGCGCTTTGTTTCGCACCGGCCAGCAAAAAGAAGCGGCATATTTGTTCAGCAAGGCATACAGCAGTTCTGTTGCAAAAAGGATTTCAAATTACCTCGGATTTAAATGGAGCATCAGTTCCAAAACTGAAAGGAACGAATATTTACAACTCTGCAAAAACAACCAGGAAAAAGCAGGAATGCTTGCATTGTTTGCCATGGGAAGTATAGAAAACGAACTGGCTGCAATGAAAGAAATTTACAAACTCAACCCAACCGCCGAGGAGCTGGAAGTGCTTGCAGTAAGGGAAATAAACAAACTGGAAGAAAATTATTTAACACCGTCGCTGTCAAAACAACATGGTGGCAAAGCTTTTTATTTATCATGGGCCGAAGAAAGCAGCGACAGCGCCATTACCGCCTCCGGAAAAGAAACAAATGCACTGGCAGAATTTTTTCATACTGTTGCCAAAGATGGCAAAGCAAAAAATACCGGGCTTTTTGAAAATGCCGCAGCTTACACTTCTTACATGATGAAGGATTACCGCAACGCAAAAAAATATTTAGTTGCTGCCGAAAAAATGAACCTGAGCCAGAAACTAAAAGACCAGTGGTCATTAACAAACCTGCTGGTTACCATTAATGAAAAAGACAAAATTGACGGGGCTTTTGAAGAACAAATGCTTCCTTCCATTCAATGGCTGGAAGGGAAAGCAACTGCAGAAAAACCTTTTGTAAATGGTTATTCGGTAATACAGCAATGGAAAACATTTTACCGCAGCCTGATGAGTGAGATACTGGCAAAGCGATATCATGAACAAAATGACCTGGCAAAAGAAACGCTTGCCATTGGCACTGCCGACTGGATTATAAGCGGCAAAGAATATTATTATTCTGGCGGCAACGGTATTGATTTTTTACGCAATAAACTGCAAAGTGATGCTGTTGAAAAATTGTATGCATTATTAGACAGCAAACAACCCAATAAATTTGAAAGCTATCTTATTAAACATAACGCTGTTAAAAAAACTGATGTTACCGATTTTGCCGGCACTGCTTATTTAAGAGAATATGATTATGCCAAAGCAATTGAATGGTTTAAAAAATCGGCCGACAAAAAACCAATTACTAAAAACCCTTTTATAGAATTGCTGTATGACCAGGAAGAACAATTGCCTGCCGAAAAAAAATTCAGCACTACCAAACTTGCATTTGCCCAGGAAATGCTTAAGCTGAAACAAACAACAGAATCAAATAAAAATGCCAGCGCTGCTTATTATAAAATGGCACTCGGCTTATACAACATGACTTATTATGGCCACACATGGGAACTGGTGCAATATTACCGCAGCGGCAGCGATGGTTATTACATTCCAAAAAATGCCAACAGCTTTGAAAAGGAATATTACAGCGCCAGCAGTGCCCTGCAATATTTTAAAATTGCGATGGAAACAAGCGCCGATAAAAACTTTAAAGCCAAATGCCTTTTCATGATGGCCAAGTGTGCACAGAAACAATTGCACCGGCCGCAGTATGATGATTATGCAAGCGATTATGATAAAATGGATGCTGCAGAAAAAAAATACTTGACCGACTTTAAAAGAAGCAGTTATTTTCCGCAGTTGGTAAAAGAATATGGCACTACTCCTTTTTACAAAGAAGCATTCAGCAGGTGCAGCTATTTAAGGGATTTTGTGAAGCGGAAGTAAGTAATATTTATTCGAAGACAAACGCCGCTCAAATGAGTGGCGTTGTTGTTTATGCTGTGTACTATTTTTCATACAGGTGATGCCTTTAAAAAGGTGTCACCTGTAGCCGCTTCGATAAAAGTTCCCCAATGATTTATTGTTGAACGGAGCGTCGCCAATGAAGTCCAATATAATTACCAATGCTGGTCTAATAAAAAAACCACCAGTTTTTACACTGATGGTTTCTGTTTATGCTGTGTACTATTTACTCTCTCTTAACTGCAGCCCATGCTGTTTCCGCAATTCAAACATTTGTAGCAGGTGCCGCTGCGTACTGTAATATGTCCGCAGGTGTTGCAGGCCGGTGCATCGCTCTGCATACTTTTAGCAGCAGCATTTACCGCATCCATTCCATTGCTGGCTTTTGTTACATGAGCAGTACGGTGCTGTGCTTTGGCTGGCTGGCCGGCGGTTCCTGCATTTGGTTGCGTACCATTTGCAGAAGCGCCAATCACTCTTACTTCACTCAGCTCCGGTGTACGATTTCCAATGGTTGGTGTTGTTTCATCCCACTCTGCAGTGCCCAGGTTTTGCAATTCGGGTGCATCCAGTACATGAACTAAATCATTCCTGCCCAAATATTCATAGGCCAGAGAACGGAAGATAAAATCAATGATAGAAGTGGCGCTTTTAATATTGGGATGCTCTACCATGCCGCTTGGCTCAAAACGGGTGAACACAAATTTTTCTACATATTCTTCCAAAGGCACACCATATTGAAGGCCGATGGAAATGGCGATGGCAAAACAGTTGAGCATGCTACGCATGGTAGCGCCTTCTTTGGCCATATCAATAAATATTTCGCCCAATGTGCCGTCATTGTATTCGCCGGTACGCAGGAACAAAGCCTGTCCGTTTATTTTTGCTTTTTGTGTAAAGCCGCGGCGCTTGGCAGGTAATGCACGTCTTTCAACGATCATTGCCAACTGACGTTTTAATGTGGTGTCGGCGCTGTTCTGCACACGCTTGTTCATTTCATCCAGCAAATCATCAATGGTTAGTTTACCCATATCAACCATGGTAGAAATTTCATTGGCAATAGCAGTGGCAGTTTCTTCTGAAACTGTTTCGTCCAGTTTCTTTTTCTTATCGCTCTTGTTGCTTAATGGTTGCGATAATTTAGAACCATCGCGGTATAAAGCACAGGCTTTTAAACCAAGTTCCCAGCTAAGCCTGTAAGAGTCTGCAATCTCGGCCTGTGTAGCTTCATTTGGCAGGTTGATAGTTTTTGAAATGGCACCGCTTAAGAAAGGTTGTGCTGCACCCATCATGCGGATATGC
>JANNAM010000160.1:0-3736 GCA_031384415.1 Bacteroidota bacterium | reverse complement strand
TTTCAAAAAATTTCTGATACTCATTTAATGTGGTTGCTCCAATTGCCCTCAGTTCGCCTCTTGCCAAAGCCGGCTTTAAAATATTGGCAGCATCCATTGCTCCATCGCCGCCACCAGCGCCAACCAGCGTATGTATTTCATCTATAAACAAAACAATTTCACCATCGCTTGTTGTTACTTCCTTTATCACACTTTTCAGTCTTTCTTCAAACTCACCCTTGTATTTTGCGCCGGCAATTAATTGCCCCATATCAAGGGCATAAATAATTTTTGATTTCAAATTTTCGGGCACATCTCCATTTACAATACGCATTGCCAAGCCTTCGGCAATAGCTGTTTTACCAACACCCGGTTCACCAACTAAAATGGGATTGTTTTTGCTTCTTCTTGTTAAGATATGCAGTGTTCTGCGAATTTCTTCATCTCTTCCAATCACAGGGTCAAGCTTTCCTGCTCTTGCCATTTCATTTAAATTCTTTGCATATTTATTTAAAGCATTAAACTGTGTTTCGGAAGTTTGGGAAGAGACGGTGGCTCCCTTTCTTAAATCTTTAATAGCAGCCACAAGGTTTTTTTCTGTAAGGCCAGCATCTTTTAAAAGTTTTGCAGCATTATCATTTCCACTAACGATTGAAAGCAGCAAATGCTCCGGTGCCACAAATTCATCCCCAAATTGCTTTAGCACATTTGCAGAGCGAAGCAGCACATTGTTCATATCCCTGCTTACATTTTGTGCAGGTTCCGTCCCGGTTACTTTGGGTAATTTTTTAATGCTGTCATCCAGTTTTGTTTGCACAAAACTTACGTTCACATTGTTTTTCTTTAAAAGAAATTCAATGGGGGAGTTTTCATCATCCAGCAATGCCTTCAGCAAATGCTCTGCTTCAATATTTGAATTGCCTGCATTAAAAGCCAGTTGCTGAGCCTGCTGAATAATCTCCTGCGATTTTATGGTTAAGTTTTGTAAACTCATTTCTGTAATTTTAAACTATTATGTCAAATTACAATCCAACGCCGAAATACCGTTAATATGTCATACAAAATCAACCGTATCTGCCGCAACTTCAGCCTAATTGGGGCTTTTCTGCTATTGTTGCAGACAGCAAATGCTCAATACAATTTTAGTACGGTTGATAAATGGCTTACCAATAACTTAAAAGAAATTGGCGGCAGGGCAGTTTTGGTTATTCATAAAGATGGGAAATTGGTTTACAGCAAAGCTGAAAACGATGTAAGTGACCGCCAAAAAAGAATCACAAAATTTATTGCCAAAAGAAAGGGAAAAGATGCTGATGAAATGCTGAAAGACTTTGATGTAAACACACAACAAATGATTGCAAGCTGCAGCAAATGGCTTAGTGCAGCATTGGTAATGACATTTGTGGATGAAGGAAAACTTTTGATAACAGATACTATTGGAAAGTATTTACCTATAATGACTGCCAATGGGAAAGGGAATATTACCATCTGGCAATCCCTTAGTCATCTTACAGGAATAAAACCCGGTAATTTTAAAGAGAGTATAGAAATGATTTCGAAGGCACCCTCAATGGACGAAGCTATGGAAGCCATTGCCAAACAACCCATGGAAGGTGAACCTGGCAAAACATTTCATTACAGTAATGTGGGCCTGCAAATAGCAGCGGCAGTAATTGAAAAAATAAGTGGTAAGAATTTTGAAACTCTTTTCAAGGTAAGAATTGCAAAACCCTGCAACATGATGAAAAGCGATTTTGGAAAAGGAAAAACAATCCTTGCTGCTGGTAGCGCAAGAAGTACACCGCTTGACTATCTTAATTTTTTAACTATGCTTTTAAATGACGGAACATTCAACGGCAAACAGGTTTTAAGCAAAGCATCCGTTATTGAGATGCAGAAAAATAGGGTAACAAAAGATACAAAAGTTGCTGGTTCGCCGACGGAAGCTGGTAACTGGGGCTATGGTTTTGGGGAATGGGTGATGGATGATCCAATGCCTGAAATGAGTAATTATGAAAAACTAAGGACTAACAGTGTCACCAGCCCCGGTTTGTTTGGAAGTTTCCCCTGGGTAGATTATGAAAAGAACTATGCAGGATTTTTGTTTGTGTTCAACATTAAAAATAAAGGGCGTAACGAAAAGTATAAAGAATTGAAGAAGCTTGTTGATCAAGCCATAACAAAATAGCATTTTACAACTGCCACGGACTATATTTGCCAAAAAAAAAAAATCGTAACCCTGCCACAGTTATCAAATCCGGTTATTGTGTTTGTGTTTTATCTGTATTAAATAATTATGAGAAAATATATTTTGGCAATAGTGCTGCTAACCCTTCTTATAAGTGCTAAAGCCCAGCAACAAAACAAATTGTTAACAGGAATGTATCTTCAGTGGGGCTACAACACTGAGAAATATACCAAAAGCAATATTCACTTTAAAGGAGCTGTGAACGGAACACCGCATGATTTTACAATTTACAAAGCTGTTGCCCACGACCAAAATGATTTGGGCGCTGTGGTGAAAGAACCAGTTCAGATAAGTGTTCCTCAATACAATTACAGGGTTGGCTTTTATTTAAATGCAAAAAAAACAAAAGCAATTGAAATTAACTTTGATCATACAAAATATGTGGTTTACGATAACCAGTATTTACATGCAAAGGGATTTATTGGCAGTAAAAATTTTGATAAGGATACGAGTTTTGACGGTTCGCAAATTCATTTTGAACATACCAATGGTGCAAATTTTTATCACATAAATTATGTGAGGCAATATTTTATTAATAATAAAAACAGCCGCCCTTTTTTAAGCCTGCTTTGGAAAGCCGGTGGGGGTTTTATGATTCCTAAAACCGATGTTACCCTTTTTGGCAAAAGATTAGATAATAAATTTCACCTGGCAGGTTATTGCTTTGCAGCAGAAGCAGGCGGACGTTTTTTTATTAACAGGCATTTATTCCTGGAAGGAACTTTCAAAACCGGTTACGCCAATTATATCAATGCATTAACTGTTGATGGTGGCAAAGCACAGCACAGCTTTGGATATGCAGAAATTATTGGCCTTGTTGGATATGATATTCAGTTTTAGAATTTACCCGCCCTATAAGTAAAGCCAGTGAATTATCTTTGATTGGTGACAAATACCATTGCAAAAAATACACAACTCGTTAAGCAATTTGCCGCTGCTCTTGGTTTTGATTATTGCGGCATTGCCAAGGCACAAAAGTTAGGCGATGATGCAAGGCGGCTGGAAAAATGGCTTGGTGCAGGAATGAACGGAACCATGCAATACATGGAAAACCATTTTGAGCTTAGGATTGACCCCTCTAAGTTGGTGCCCGGTGCTAAATCGGTAATTACCTTAATGCTGAATTATTTTCCATCACAAACACAAACTGCTGAAGCTCCTAAAATTTCCAAATATGCTTTTGGAGAAGATTATCATGAAGTGATAAGAGATAAGCTGAAGATATTTTTGCAGCAGTTAAAAGATGCTATTGGTGAAATAAACGGCAGAGGTTTTGTTGACAGCGCCCCCGTTTTAGAAAGAACATGGGCGCAAAAAAGTGGTCTTGGATGGATTGGCAAAAACGGGAACCTGATTAATAAACAATCGGGGTCGTTTTTCTTTATAGCAACTTTAATTGTTGATCTGGAACTGGAATATGATGATGTATATGCAAAAGATTATTGTGGCACCTGCACCAAATGTATTGATGAATGTCCTACAGATGCCATCCTGCCCGATAAAGTTATT
>JANNAM010000145.1:0-6880 GCA_031384415.1 Bacteroidota bacterium | reverse complement strand
TACGCCACTGAGCGGACCCCTGGTAATGGATACAGCCCTGCACCTTGTAAGATCATTGGAGAAAATGGGCACTTCTGTTTTTAGCAGCGGATATATCTGCCGTAATCCCAATGGCGATTTTCGTGCCCATCATTATGATATGAACCTGGTTTACATCGATGCGTTGCTGCGTCATTTTAACTGGACGGGTGATTTAAAGTTTGCAAAAGAAATGTGGCCTGTGATAACCCGCCATCTTGCCTGGGAAAAAAGAAATTTTGATCCGGATGATGATGGATTGTATGATGCCTATGCAGCCATCTGGGCAAGTGATGCATTGCAATACAGCGGTGGTGCAGGCACCCATTCATCGGCCTATAATTATAAAGCCAATAAAGATGCAGCAACGCTTGCCAAACTGATTGGTGAAGACGGAACAAAGTATGAAGCAGAAGCAACCAAAATTTTAAAAGCCATCAATGCAACTTTATGGATACCATCAAAAGGAACCTACGCGGAATTTAAAGATATGATGGGAAATAAATTATTACATTCCACTCCGGCAATATGGACCATGTACCACAGCCTCGATAGTGATGTGCCGGATATTTTCCAGGCTTATCAAAGCATGAAATATATTGATGAAAATATTCCGCATATACCTGTAAGAGCAAAGGGTTTGGAAGAAGGTTATTATACGATCAGCACCAGCAAATGGATGCCTTACGACTGGAGCCTGAATAATGTAGCCACTGCCGAAGTAATGCATACCGCATTGGCCAACTGGCAGGCCGGGCGAAATGAAAAAGGATTTAATTTATTTAAGAGTGAACTGTTATCAACCATGTATCTCGGTGGTAGCGCAGGCAACATCGGCCAAATATCTTTTTATGATGCAGCCCGTGGCGAAGCCTATCGTGACTTTGCTGATCCTGTTTCCATGACAGCAAGAAGTTTGGTGGAAGGGTTGTTTGGTATTTTACCCAATGCATTAAAAGGAGAGTTGGTTATCAAGCCAGGTTTTCCTGCGGCGTGGGATAACGCATCAATCAACATACCAGATATTGCTATTGATTTTAAAAGAAAAGCTAAAGAAGATATTTATACAGTCGTCCCTGCTTTTGAAAAGAAGATGCGGTTGAAGTTATTGGTAAAAGCAAACGGCACAAAAGTTCAATCAGTAACAGTAAATGGGAAAAAAGCAATTTGGAAGAATGTTGATGATGCGATGGGAGCACCGGTGATTGAGATCAGCAGTGAGGTACAAAACAAATATGTGGTGATCATAAACTGGTTGGGAGATATTGTAGCTTTTACCGGCCAACAAACCAACTATGTTAATGGTGATAAAATGAAGCTGCAATTTCCGGGAGCAACAATTCAAAAGATTTCCGATCCACAGGCAGTACTACAATATAATGACAGGATTGATCCTGTAATAAATGCAGCAAAGGGAAGCTACACGGTTTTTGTTCAACTAAAACAAAATGATTTTATTTGGTGGCAGCCCGTAAATATTCTGGTAAAAGATGCATTGGAAATAACAGGTGCTTTCAATCAGCCAAAAAATAGCCTTCAGTTTGATCTAACTAATAATACAGGTTCTCTTTTAAAAGGAAACCTGGTTGTTAATGCAGGAGCCAATGCATTTACCAGGTCTTTGGAATTAAAACCCGGTAGTGTTTATCAACAGATGAATCTTTCACAGGAAGATGTTATTCCCGGCAGTAATTTTGTTTCTTTTTCCTGGGATGGAAATATTGCACATGAAAATATAATTAACTGGAATGTGGAAGGGGTAAACAAAACTTTGCAGGCATTGGATATAAACAGGTTCTTTAATGATAAGGTTACCAATATTTTTAAGAACCAGTATCTTTCACCAAGACCACAGGTAGCCACTTTGCAATTACCCACACAAGGTATTGGTGATTGGACACATCCTTTAAAAACTGCCAATATTGATGATAAGGGATTGAGAAAACTGGCAGGCGAATTGAACAGGATAGTTTTACCTCAGGGCATTCCTTTTTTCACGCCATCAGATACATTGCAATCAAATATTCTCTTCACTTCGCAATGGGATAATTATCCGAAGGAAGCGGTTGTGCCGCTCACAGGTAAATCATCTCATGCTTATTTAATGATGGCGGGTTCTACCAATCCCATGCAATCAAGATTTGTGAATGGTGCTTTAATAATTTCTTATACTGATAATACAGCCGATACTTTATTATTGAAAAATCCCGAAACCTGGTGGCCTATTGAGCAGGATTATATGGATGATGGTTTTGCTTTTACCATTGATGCAGCCAGGCCGGTTCGTATTCATTTAAAGACAGGAAAAATAGTTTCTGATTTTGATAATACCATTGATGCTTACAAAGGAAAAATGATTGATGGTGGTGCTGCCACCGTTTTGGATATGCCTTTAAACAGATTTAAAACTTTGAAAGAACTAAAACTGCAAACAATAGCGAATGATGTAGTGATTGGATTGATGGGTGTTACGCTGGTAAGAGAATAAAATATTTTATTATGAACCGTATTATTTCATGCTTACTGATTTCTTTTTGTTGCCATACAGATATTCAGGCACAGGTTGCCGGCGCAAAGCAAAAAGCAAATATCATTTTTATCCTGGCAGATGATCTTGGATATGCTGATATCGGTTGTTACGGCCAGCAAAAAATAAACACACCCAATATTGATGAACTGGCAAAATCCGGGATGAGGTTTACACAATATTACTCTGGCAGCACTGTTTGCGCTCCCGCCAGGGCCACATTCATGACTGGCCAGCATACAGGCCACACGCCGGTAAGGGGAAATATCGCTATCCAGCCGGAGGGGCAATTTCCTTTGCCCGAAAGCGCTGTTACTATTGCCATGGAATTACAAAAGGCTGGTTACAGAACGGCTGCAATTGGAAAATGGTCGCTGGGTTTTATAACTACAACCGGTGCGCCATCTAAAAAAGGATTTGAAACTTTCTTTGGTTACAATTGCCAGTCGCTGGCGCATAATTATTATCCCGATCATTTATGGAACAATGATGAACGGGTTGAATTTCCAGAGAATTTAAAAGCAAACACCATTTATTCGCCGGACCTGTTTCAGCAAAAGGCATTGGCATTTATTGATGCACAAAAAAATGATAAGCCCTTCTTTCTTTACCTGCCTTACACTTTACCGCATGCCGATCTTACGCCGCCTCACGACAGCATTTACAATTATTATTTGCAAAAATTTAATGAAGAACCAATAAAAAAAACTTCAAAAAATAACCTGAATAAGCAGGCTGTTGAACTGTATCCTCATGCAGCCTATGCGGCCATGGTTGCCCGGCTGGATAAATACGTAGGCGAAATTGTTGCGCTTGTCAATAAAAAAGGCATTGCCGAAAATACCATGATCATTTTTACAAGCGATAACGGGCCGCACCAGGAAAAAGGGGGTGATCCGGAATTTTTTGGAAGCCATGGAATTTACCGTGGCATAAAAAGAGATTTGTACGAAGGAGGTATCAGGGTGCCGCTCATCGTTTCCTGGAAGGAGAAAATAAAAGCCGGTTCACAATCAGATCATGTAGCAGCTTTGTGGGATTTCTTTCCAACCTTTCAGCAACTGGCTAATGTACGCCCAGCGGAAAATATTGATGGAATTTCTTTATTACCCGCATTGATGAATAAGCGGCAACCAAAACACGAGTATTTGTATTGGGAGTTTCATGAGTCGGGTGGAAAGCAGGCAGTACGCTGGAAAAACTGGAAAGCTGTAAAGTTGAATGTGAGTACAGAAAATGCAGGCGCTATCGAATTGTATGATCTTGCTAAAGACCCTTCAGAGAAAATAAATGTAGCAGCACAAAATGAAACTATTGTTAAAAAAATGGAAGTTTTTATGCGGGCGGCTCATGTAAAAAATAATGACTGGAAATTATTTCCTGCAGAAAAATAAAATTATGAATAAGCTGGTAACTACGGGTTGGTTTTTATTGATTGCTGTTTTGTGTAACGCACAGGCAGATAATATATTCATGTTTTCTTACTTCAAAAATAACGGGAAGGATGGTTTGCACCTGGCATACAGTTATGATGGTTATTCCTTTACTGCATTAAAACAAGACAGTTCTTTTTTAAAACCGATACTGAGTAAAGACAAATTAATGAGAGATCCCTGCATCATTCGTGGTGTAGATAAGCTATTTCACATGGTGTGGACGGTAAGCTGGACTGACAGGGGCATTGGCTATGCTTCATCAGCTGATTTAATTCACTGGACTGAGCAACAATATATACCTGTAATGGCGCATGAAGATTCTGCAAAAAACTGCTGGGCACCAGAGATAACTTACGATGCAAAGAAAAATCAATACATGATCTACTGGGCCACCACCATATCCGGCAGGTTTGCAGCAGGCGATACAACCGGTGATGGAAAAAACAATCACCGTATGTATTATGTTACCACCAAGGATTTTAAAATGTACAGTAAAACCAAACTTTTATACGATCAGGATTTTAATGTGATAGATGCAAGCATTCAGCCAAACGGAAAACAGTTTGTAATGTTTTTAAAAGATGAAACAAAAAAGCCGCCACAAAAAAATATCCGCATCGCAACAAGTAAAAATCTTTATAAAAATTATAGTAAAGCATCAGCCCCAATTACAGGTAGATACTGGGCCGAAGGGCCAACGGCTATTAAGATCGGCGAAAGCTGGATCGTTTATTTTGATAAATACACCGAGCATAAATATGGTGCGGTTACATCAACCGATCTTATCAACTGGATAGACATTTCAGACAAAGTTAGTTTTCCAAAGGGAACAAGGCATGGTACAGTGTTTATGATTACAAAGGAGGAGTTTGGTAAGCTTACTAATCAATAGCAAGAGGCAGGATACATCAGGATGCCTTCAACAAGCTAAAAATTTACATTTAAGCATATTTATAAGTTCATTTTCGAACTGTAATTAAACGATTTTCTTGCATGAAAAAAATCATCCTTCTAATTGTATGCTTATTTCAAATAGCATTGGTTCAATCCCAAACAAAAGTTCGTGAAAAATTATCATTGGATAACGGCTGGCGTTTTTACCAGGGTGATATTGCCATGCCGGTTATTAAAGGGCAGGATATGAGTTATGGAAATGCCAAGGCTGGTAAGGCATGGGGAGCCGCCGACCCTAAATTTGATGATACCGAATGGCAACAGGTAAAACTGCCACACGATTGGGCCGTAGATAATCCTTTCGACTCAACAGAAAACTCAAACCAGGGTTACCGCAAACGTGGTATTGGCTGGTACAGGAGAAATTTTAAACTCGACAGAAGTGACAGGGGCAAACACCTGGAACTACAGTTTGATGGAGTAGCTACGCATTGCATAGTTTGGGTAAATGGCACCATCATGCACCGGAATTATTGTGGCTATACTTCGTTTTATATCGACATTACCGCCATGGTTAAATATGGCGATGACCTGAACAATATTGTAATTAAAGTAGATGCTGATCCACAGGAAGGCTGGTGGTATGAAGGTGCAGGCATGTACCGGCATAGCTGGCTTGTAAAAACTTCGCCGGTGCATATTATTACAGATGGTGTATATGCCCATCCTGTAAAAAACAGTAATGGTTCATGGACAATTCCTGTTGAAGCAACGATAAAAAATTCCGGTAAAACAATTGCCAATGTAGAGATTGAATCTACCTTATTTGATAAAGCGGATAAACAAATTGTGCAGGGAAAAACAAGGGCAACCATTTCGGCGTTGGATATGGCTGTTGGTAAATTTTCATTATCTGTAAGCCACCCGGCACTATGGTCAATTGAAGAACCAACCTTATATAAAGTAAGAACCGTTGTTTCATCAAACGGTAAAGCCATTGATACTTTTTTTACAACATGTGGGTTTCGTACTATAAAATTTACCACCGATTCTGGCTTTTATTTAAACGATAAATATGTAAAAATAAAAGGCGTTTGTAATCACCAGGATCATGCAGGAGTTGGCGTAGCCGTACCAAATTCTTTGTGGGATTTTAGGTTAAAGAAATTAAAAGAGATGGGAGTAAATGGCTACCGCTGTTCACACAACCCGCCGGCAGCTGAGTTTTTAGATGCATGCGACAGGATGGGAATTTTAGTGATGGATGAGAACAGGAATTTTAATGCATCGCCGGAATACATACGCCAGTTGCAATGGATGGTCAGGCGGGATAGAAATCACCCCAGTGTTATTCTTTGGAGTGTGTTTAATGAAGAGCCGGCGCAGGGCACAGAAGTTGGTTATGAAATGGTGCGCCGCATGAATGCAGAAGTAAAAAAATTAGATACCACCAGGCCCGTTACTGCGGCTATGAGTGGTGGTTTGTTCAGCAGCTTAAATGTATCTCATGCAGTTGATGTGATGGGTTTTAATTACCAGGTACGTGATTACGACCGTTTTCATAAGGAAAATCCCCGCCTGCCGATTACCAGTTCTGAAGATGCTTCAGGATTAATGACAAGGGGCGAATTCAAAACAGATAAAAAGAAAAATGTTATCGGCTCTTATGATACTGAAAACCCAAGCTGGGGTGCAACGCACCGGGTGGCATGGAAAGCTATTGCAGAGCGGCGCTTTTTGGCCGGCTGTTTTGTGTGGACGGGTTTTGATTACCGTGGAGAAACACAACCGATAGAATGGCCTGCGGCCAGTTCAAGTTTTGGTATTATGGATCTGTGTGGCTTTCCAAAAACTGCTTTTTACATTCACCAGGCACAGTGGGTGCTTGATAAACCCATACTGCAACTGGTGCCGCATTGGAACTGGCCTGCTGACAGTCTTGGAAAAAATATAAAAGTAATGGCGATGAGCAATGCTGAAAATGTAAAGCTTTATCTCAACGGAA
>JANNAM010000180.1:0-2512 GCA_031384415.1 Bacteroidota bacterium | reverse complement strand
AATCCACATGCTGTTTTTTCTTTGACGGCAAGGCAGCTAATGCTTTATATTTGTCCTCTTTTTAAAACCCTTCCTCAGCATCCTTTGTAACAACCGTTTTATTTTGATTTAAAAATGAAGGATGAAGAAAGTTTACCTGGTATTTTTTTTCTTTACTGTTTCTTTCGCTGTTTTTTCGCAGGCAACTTATACATGGGCCGGCACATCAGGTGTTGGGGCAAGCTGGGTTGTGTCAACAAATTGGTCGCCTGCAAGAACTACACCATTAGCAACCGATATATTAATTTTTGATGGGACAACAAGGGCAAATCCAATTGTAAATGCGATGCCGGCTACAGAAAGTATAGGCAGTTTGAAAATCATTAATAATGCATATACTATATTAGGCACATCTGCCAGCTCTGTAATTGATATTGGTAATATTATAATAGCCGCACCTCATTTTACAGTAGGCAGTGGTTCAAAGCTTTTACTAAATACAATTGGTAATACCGTTTCTCTAAATATTATCACAGGTTGTAGTGGTATAGTCAGTGATTCAATAATCGTTTCGGGAAATGCTCATAAATTAACTGCAGTTGATCCTGGAGCATTAGTATTTCAAAATGGGGCTGTTTTTAGAACCACAACCAATTTTAGTGGAAATGCATTCGGTACAACCAATTTAAATTCAGTTTTTTTTCAAAGTGGTTCTGTTTATATCCAAGAAACAGGTTCGAACCCTTTCGGTGCAGCAGCTCCGAGTTCGGCTGTTGTTTTTCAAAAAGGAAGTTTATATTCTTACAGACAAAATGGAACACCATCCTTAAGCGGCAGAACCTGTGCAAATTTTGAAATTAATCTAACTGGATTTAGTCAAACAGTTACATCAGGCAATAGTCCATTCAGATGCGATACTTTTACTTTTAGAAATGGATCATCTTTAGGCTTTAATATCCCCGGAGGTTTAGTAGTCAGTGGCAATCTTAATGTTATTACTGGCACTGTAACTTTTAATCCATCTTCCACTGCTTCATTACTCTTCGACGGTTCAGTTCAACAACAAGTTTCAGGCAATTTTACATTAGGCCTAAACATGAATCTTTTAGTGGCTAACTCCGCCAATGTAAATCTTCTAACCAATATTTCTTCGCCTGACTCAGTAATGGTTTATGGAAAACTTTACTGTAATAATCAAACAGTATTTGGAAATGATTTTTTAATGTCGCTTTCTTCGGCTTTGCCAGGTTTAGTTACTGGTGATGTTGCCAGTGGAACTAATACAATTACGAATGTAAGTTCCCCTGGCTCTTTTTTGCCCGGCGCACTTATTACCGGAGCCGGCATTCCTGCAGATACATACATCATGAAAGTTGCAGGCACAACGATACACATGAGCCGTTTTGCAACTTCAACAAATACCGGCACTTCAATCATCCCAACATATTCAAAAGGGTTGCTTGGCATTGGCTCAGCAAACGGTATTACTACTTCAGGAGTTACCGGAAATATTCAAACCACCATTCGAAATTACCCTACCAATGGCGATTATGAATACACTGGAACGGTATCACAGGTAACAGGTAATGGATTTCCATCTTCAATAAAAAAACTAATTCTCAATACAACTGGCTACCAAACTGTTTCATTGACAAGCTCAATTTCAGTTGATGATACCCTTAGCTTACAAAATGGTTTTTTAGCAACTAGTGCATCTGCCCTACCAACATTAAAAGATGCAGCTGGCATAAGCAGCCCCAACAGTAATTATTACACATGCTGTGGTATATCAAACATTGGCTGGGAAAAAAGTTATGTGCAGGGTCCTATAAAAATTGAGGCAAATAATTATCTTCCTAAATGGATACCAGTTGGAAAAACTGACAGTTTATTTGCACCAGTTAAGCTAACACCCGGTACCGCAACTTCAAAAACTTACACTGCCGAATATTTTCCTGTACAGCATTTTGACGCTTATAATATTGAGCCGGCTCAATTGCACCATGTTAGTTACAAAGAATACTGGAGGATAATATGCAATGTTGCTGCCTCGGATGCTGCACTTGCTTTATCATGGAGGCCATTTAGTAAAGTGGGCACAGGAAACATGGCTGACAGCCTGCAAGCAATGACTGATTTGGTAATTGCCCGTTATCTTAATTTTTCAGGAACCAAATGGCAGTTAGAAGGCTCACAATTTTATTCAAAACAGGCTGGTGCCCTTTTAAACTATGGGCTGATATCCACCGATTTTAATGTTGGAAATTACACAAGCCCAGATACATCTTTTACCCTTGCTACAAAAAGTATTTATAACATTCTTCCTTTAAAACTAATAGATTTTTCCGCCACCCCCAACCAAAATACAATCACCGTTAAATGGATAACCAAGGAAGAAAAGCAGGTAGCTTTTTACGAAGTGGAACACAGTTGCACCGGCAGCAGTTTCAGCATTTTAGGAAAAATATCTTCCATCAATTCATTTCCAGAACATGTTTACAGTGTAGTGGATACCAAACCTTGCCCCGGCTGG